>NZ_JACJON010000061.1 GCF_014695585.1 Microcoleus sp. FACHB-831
GTGCGTTTAGCGCGGTGGCTCCACACCGACTCCATCCCGAACTCGGAGGTGAAACGCCGCAGCGGCAAAGATACTTTGGGGGCGACCCTACGGGAAAATAGCTCCGTGCCAGGTTACATATAATCCAAAAAGCCTCCTCTAGGGGGCTTTTTGCTATACATATACAACTCTTCCCTATCGCGGGCTTTTAGCTTGATGGCTCTTGCAATCAAGCCCCACACCACCTTCACCCAGCAGTTTAGCCGAGAGCGGTGGCCGTCTCTACAAACAATTGCGGGTTTTCGCAGCAGCAAGGGGGGTGATAGAGGCATATTCCGCTTCTTCATAGCCGCAGTTTGGTAATCAGTTGCACCCCGCTGTTTCCCATACCGCTAGGCTTAGTTGTTGAGACCCATAAGAGACTTGCAGGAACGGTTGGAGGAGCATTTGTAGTGTCGGGTGTCATAGTGAAATTGAGCCATTCACCTTAAACTATTCCTGCTGGAGAAAGATTATGGAGCACGATTTAACTGAGTTAATCCCTTTGTTGGGGAAATAGCTGTACAAGACGCGATGCCATGCCCATAAATTACAAGCAGGTCAATATGCTTTTGACCACCCTGAATCTATCTTTGAATCTTCTGCTACTTTAAGCAGTACTAAAATCGTTTGGGTGGCGACTCTTGAAGTTGAACTATCAAGACACGAAGGAAGGTGAACAATTGCTATCGTCATGAATGCCTCAACCTTCAGCTAAGCGAACGACATTGACTATTTATATCACCAATTTTGGATTATTCAGTACCAAAGCAGAGTGGATAGTAACCACCTATGCTCCAAGGAATTGGCTAGAAGTTTTTATATCGGGAAGCAAAGGGAAGATTGGGGCTTCGTGAATATCAATTCCGA
Source organism: Microcoleus sp. FACHB-831 (assembly GCF_014695585.1). Lineage (NCBI taxonomy): Bacteria > Bacillati > Cyanobacteriota > Cyanophyceae > Oscillatoriales > Microcoleaceae > Microcoleus > Microcoleus sp. FACHB-831. The sequence continues at coordinate 889 of NZ_JACJON010000061.1, forward strand.
GACAAATTCAGTCTGATGAGGCATTTTGTTGTTGTCTTTTGTGCCTATAGTTTCATTTTATGGCACGCTCTAACTGACGGGATCAGACGCAGGTGGGCAAATAAAAACCTTTGAACACTTTTACTGAAGCCTTGGAGGCCTTTAGCACAGCGCTGGCTAGCCGTTTCATTGAGTGGTTGAACCACAATACGAATGTATTTATCCCTTATAAAGGGAGTTTAGGCTTTGTTTGGACTTGAACTTTGTTTCAGTCCCACTAAGTGTTTCCACGGTAGTGATAAGCAAGACAAAACTTAAAAGGCTGCCATGCAAAAGGAAGAAAAACGATACGCTTCAAACTTTTGGACATTGCCTATAGGCAAGTTAAATATGGAACACCTTATTTAAGGCATTTGAATCTCAGCGATCGCACCATCCCCAGTTTGAGCGATCGCTTCTTAGCTCCAGCCGAGAACGTGCGATCGCCGCTCCCATAAGATATATTGTTTCTTATATCATACTTTGCCCGAAATATTAAAAATTTAACTTTTAGTACTAATATTATAAAGATTAGTTAAAAAAATGAGTAATTTAAGCTAATTTTATGGCGTCTAAGGCAAATGCATTCTAATAATAGAATTAAAGGTTTACAAGAAATTGCATCCTTTTCCTACAAGCATTGCCAAGCTCCCTATCGTAGAAACCGATGATGAAGATAGGGAAAAAAAGTTTATTGCAATTCACCATTTATTAGAAAAATTCTCCACTAAGGAGGACTTTTTTGATGTTGGCGATCGCAACCAATAAACAATCTAAGCTACAACCAAATTCTTACTTTTTACAAGAGGTTGATTATGAATGGAAAGACTTACAAACAAAAGTCTTTGGGGACTCCTCATGTCTGCAACAGATACCCAAATATAGTGGTCAATCCGCTAGGTGAACCGACTTTAGCCCACAGTGCAGGAGCAGGGGCAAATGCCAATGCGAACGTCAGCCCAAGTCGCCTGCTAAATTCTCTCGGCATGAAAAATCTGGGTAATGTATATCGGAATCTACCAGTATCCCAACTAATAGAACACGCTTTGGCGCGGGGAGAAGGCGTTCTAGCGGCTAATGGGAGTTTGAGCGTCAAAACGGGTAAATACACCGGGCGATCGCCTGAAGATAAGTTCATTGTTGATGAACCTAGCATCCATGACGAAGTGGATTGGAACAAGGTTAACGTACCTATCTCGGTGGAAAAATTTAACGTTCTGTATAAGCGGGTGCTTACCTATGTTCAGGGTAGAGATTTATATATATTTGATGGCTATGTAGGAGCCGACCCCAGCTACAGGATGGGCGTGAGAATAGTTAATGAGCTAGCTTTTCAAAATCTCTTTGCTCATCAGCTATTCATCAGGCCAACTGTAGGAGAATTACAACACCATCAGGCTGATTTTACAGTAATCGCAGTTCCCGGAATGGAAGGCGATCCAGAAATTGACGGTATTAATAGCGAGGCATTTATCATTGTCAGTTTAGAGAAAAAAATTGTATTAATCGGGGGTTCTCGATACGCGGGAGAGATAAAGAAGTCAGTATTTTCATTCATGAATTACTTCATGACCAAACGCGACGTTTTACCGATGCATTGTGCCGCAAATATGGATAAAACTGGCAACACAGCTTTATTTTTCGGTCTATCTGGTACTGGTAAGACAACTGTATCTACCGATGCTAACCGTCTTCTAATTGGAGATGATGAGCATGGGTGGTCTGGCTCTGGTGTGTTTAATTTTGAGGGAGGATGTTACGCCAAAACTATTAAACTGTCACGCGAAAACGAACCGCAGATTTGGGAAGCCATCCGCTTTGGCGCGGTAATGGAAAACGTAGTTCTCGATGAAGATACAAGAGAACCAGATTACGATGATGACAGCTTGACTGAGAATACAAGAGTTGCTTATCCACGGGAGTTTATTCCCAATTGCGCGATCGCAGGTATGGGAGGTCATCCAAATACGGTAATATTCCTAACTGCTGATGCCTTCGGGGTGCTGCCACCAATTGCCGAACTCAGCCAACAGCAAGCAATATACCATTTTTTATCTGGTTACACTAGCAAATTAGCAGGAACAGAGCGCGGAATTACAGAACCTCAAGCAACTTTTTCCGCTTGTTTTGGTAAGCCATTTTTACCCCTTTCACCTGTTGTGTATGCCGAGATGTTGTTGGAAAGGCTAACAAAGCACAATGCTACAGTTTACCTAGTAAATACTGGTTGGTCCGGTGGCCCATATGGAGTTGGCCGCCGCATTGCCATTCAACATACTCGCACGATAGTAAATGCAGCGATCAACAATCAGCTTGCTACCATTACGTTCAAACCTCATCCAATATTTAAGATATTGATGCCTGAACATATCCCTAATGTGCCCTCTGAAATTTTAGATCCGAGGAATACTTGGAGCGACCAATTAGCTTACGACCGCCAAGCGCAGCTTTTGGCTAAGAAGTTTGTAGAAAACTTCAAGCAGTTTAAAATGGCTAGTCCAGAAATAGTTAAGGCTGGCCCCTATGTAGAATAGCGCGTTTTAAGGGGTTAGGTTTGAGTTAAAATAAGCTGGGTCGGCGACAACCTGGCTTATTTTATTTGAGGTTTTAGATTTTGCTTTTTAAATTGATTCATACAGTGAGGTGATTTTGATGTTGAAAACATCGCTTGAAAATGAACTCGAACGGTGGAACTACGTTATACGCTCTAAACCTAACGATGCAAATGCTTACGTTCGCCGGGGTATGGTTTACTTTAAACTTGCTAAAATTGATGCATCAATTCAAGATTTCGACCGCGCAGAAATGCTTAACCCAGCTATCTTACCGTACCTATGGCAGCGCGGGTTATCTTTTTATTATGCAGACAGATTTGAGGAAGGCGCAAAGCAGTTTGAGGTGGATTTAAGGGTAAATGCCCAAGATGTGGAGGAAACGGTATGGCGATATCTTTGCATAGCTCGCGCCAAAGGTGTAGCTGAGGCGCGAAATTCGCTATCAATTGTTAGGAACGATCCCCGCTTGGTTATGCGGCGGGTGTACGATCTTTATGCTGGGAATTGCACAATTGATGATGTTATGGCGGTGGGAAAGGAAGAAGGCGATCGCGGAATGTTTTACAGCCATCTTTACATTGGTTTGTATTACGAAGCCGAGAATAATACAGAGATGGCGAAACAATACATTATCAAGGCTGTGGAAGAACACCACCTGGATGATTATATGTGGAATGTAGCTTCTGTACACAAAACGATGAGGGGATGGAGTTCGCCGGGATAATTTTAGCAAAACAAATTTTTTTTAGAGCGATCGCGCTTTTATTGACGGCGTTTATTGACTTCTTCGTAAAGATATAAATCAATAACAAGATCTCTCATATAGCTTCCTTGCGAGTCCGATTCCAGCTGTTCGTCATAGACTGTTTTAAGAACTTCAAAATACCGGAAAGTTTTGCTGCTGTTGAAAAAAAATTAAAAGGTTTCAGTTTCCTCGTCATAACCGACGGCTTGGAGGGTGCTGTATTCAACTTCTTGCAGCTTCATATAAAATTTAGGGCGATCGCTTTTTTATATTAATCTCAATTTAAGCCATCATTACTCTAACCCAGCTAAAGACAAAGGAGATTGAGCTTAGCTTCGTGCTTTTCAAAGCTAGCTAGTGATAAGGAGTGCGATCGCATTTAAGAGCCAATTATAAGTTATATATTATTAAAATCCCAATTTAAGCCCATGTCCAAACAACTTGTATTAATGGATCATGATGGTGGAGTAGATGACTATCTCTCCACTATGCTGCTGCTGACAATGGAACATATTCAACTGTTAGGTGTCGTCGTTACCCCTGCTGATTGCTATGTTCAACCTGCTGTCAGCGCAACTCGCAAAATTCTCGATTTGATGGGTCATTCTAAAATTCCAGTTGCAGAAAGTACCGTGCGCGGTATTAATCCCTTTCCGCGTTTGTTTCGCCGCGATTCTTTTGTTGTTGATAATCTCCCTATTCTTAACGAACGAGAAATAATTCAAACACCGTTGCTAAAAGAAAGCGGTCAATCTTTTATGGTGCGAATATTAAAAGAAGCACCATCACCAGTAACCATAATGGTAACTGGCCCCCTAACGACACTAGCAACTGCCCTCGATATCGCACCAGAAATTGAAGCGAAAATTAAAGAAATTGTCTGGATGGGAGGGGCACTAAATGTTCCTGGTAATGTGAGTAAAGATATCGAGCCAAGACAAGATGGTTCTGCGGAATGGAATGCTTATTGGGACCCAATATCATGCGATCGCGTCTGGCAAACTTCTATCCCTATCATACTTTGCCCGTTAGATTTAACCAACAATGTACCAGTAACTTCAGAATTAGTTCATCAGATGGGAAAACAACGTCGTTATCCTGTTTCCGATTTGGTAGGACAATGTTATGCCCTCGTTATCCCCCAAGATTATTATTTCTGGGATGTTCTTGCTACCGCCTACTTGGGACATCCAGAGTTTTATGAATTACGTGAAGAAGAAACAGTAATTGTTACAACAGGAGTTAGTCAAGGACGGACGAAAGTTGAAGCTGGTGGCAGGAAAATTCGCGTAATGTATAACGTGGACAAAGAGCAATTCTATGCCTACATTTTGCAGCAATGGGCGCGTTAAATAATTCCGCCTATGCTAAAACCTAATTCTGCCCTCGTTGAACAACTTGTATCCACCTGCCAAAGCCGCAAACCCGACGAAGAAATTCCAGAGGCTAGTTGGTTTTAATAAAACCCCACCGCTTATAAAAACTAAGACAATGCCAATACCCAACAAAATTGCTCCGAAATTGCCAGTTTCTCTCCTAAAAAATACCAAACAAATTACACCGATCGCGGTGGCTAAAACGGAACCCATAGCAGGTAAATTCCGCCAATAGTAAGGGTAGATATGGCTTGCAAAGATAATGTTTTGTCCTAAAAAATAAATGCCAGTAAGCAGCAAGAGGAACCCTATAACTCGGATCGAGAGTCCTATCATAATCTTAGTATGCGCCTTTAGGTATATATCTTGCGGTTGATGCCTAACCATTGTATTGCAGAGGCTTCGTTCGCGTCTCGGTAATCTTACTTAAGTCTTGTTTAAATTACCTACTTTATATAGATGATTTTCCACATATGTTAAGTTATTAAAAGCAGCTAGTTTATGAGAGTGTAGAAAATTATTAGCCGCTTTAGCAATTATTTTTCATAAAACTGTCCCATTTCGTGAATTTATGATTATAAGTATGAGAAAATTTTATTTAATGTAAAGATTTGTAAAATTTTTGCTTCTTATTAATCAAAAACCAGTAAAAATACTGCATGCTTCATTTATATAAAGAAGCTATAGAGCTTTTGTAAAAACTTTGTAAAGTACGTTCGCGCAGGTATGCAGCCCTTTCGGGTCAGCACAGCCTATGGCGAAGCTTATAAGCTACAGCCGGATCGACCTTGTGTTCCCGCGAAACTAGCTTTATTTAGAAAGCGCAAAAATACGTGGCTCAATTGCCTTCGGTTGCTTGATTAATTCATTTTGAAACTTTTGGAATAACCGATGACTCCCCAAATTGCATCTATAGCGGCTAATTATCAGTCTCCTGCCAATACAATTTCCTCAGTGGACGGCACATCTAAATCAGCGCAATTTACAGTTCATTCGCTTGCGGCTTTGTGGGCGAGGAAATACTACGTTTCCGTTACTGCGGAATATGACGCGCAGCAAAACCGCAAGGATGCAAATTTAAGGGAGATTAATTCTAAAGAAGGGCGCGATCGCACCGCTAGCAAGTTGATGGAAAACCTGAATTTAGCCAGCGCCAACGCTTGGTCTAAAACAGAAACGCTGCTATCGGAGGAAATTCGACGACACGGCATCAACCCCGACTTGATCAACCCATTGGAGATTGCCGCAGACACTCGCTTCTTATTCCAAAAAGTGTTAAATGCCTACTCTGGGATGGATACGGCACAAAGGGTGTCAGTTACAGTAGCAGGGGACTTCGGTCGGGTGCGGCAGAACTACACAAGCGTCGATCCTCGCGCCATCGGCTTCGTGAGCATGCAGTTTCACTACACTGGGCAAATGTTATTGGAGTGGCTCTCGCCACAAGAACAAGTAGAGTGGATGCCCTACTTGAAAATGATGGACGATCATATGTATATGCCGCTACGGGCTGCCTACGAAGCTGCGGGGAACCACGATTTTGATTCTCCGGCTCTGAAAGCAGTTCAGCGTCTTTTGCCCGTCAGCACAAAAATTGCCCAAGTTGTTTGCAATAATGTTTGCCGTCAGCACCCCAGCTATCGTACCTACAGCGGTTCTTTGAGAGATGCAATTGTCAAAACCGCTAGCATCCGCGACGCTGAAATGTTTCAGGTCTATCTGTGTCTATGCGTTTTGCAAGACAACATGGGTGCAGTTCTCAGAGAACTCTTTCCCCTGTGCGTGATGTTATATCCCCGCCTGAATGTGAGCTGGAGACTCGTGCAAGAAATGCTCCAGACTATGGGCTGGGAAATGCACAATCATCTGTCTCCTAGTGAAATGGCAGTCATATTGCCTTATCTGCGTACCATGAATGAGATATTTTCTGATGATGTGTTCAAAAACCTCTAAACAAAGCCAAAAGTTCTCATTAGTTATTGTTAATTAGGCGCGAGTGCTTCAACCAATAACTAAATAGTAATCGCAGGCACAGTTTGGCGCGATCGCTCACGTTATTTAGCCGCAATTTAACTAATGCAGCTTGATAAAGCAGTAAAAAAACTTTAGAAGCAGAGCAGTAGTTAAAACAATCCTTAAGCGCTAACAGAGCGTTGCTGCTCGCTTAACTGCCATAGTAAATTAACGCCATTAAGATAATTGAATGGTTGCAATACATATCAATTATCTCGTTGCTCGATTATTTGCCGCAACTTTGACCCGAACAGCTAAGTTCAATCAACCGAATTGAAGAGTTGTCCTTATAGTCCTTAGTTTGGTATAAGCCACCCTCTCCAGACGTTTTTGGATAAACCCCCGAAAGACTCCCATCATTCGCATTTCCAAGGCGAAACGAGATATTTTTAGCTGGTTGATTGGCAAATTTGACATATTCTCTACCTTCATTATCGAAGTTGTAAGATAAAGAAGCGTCTCCGTATGCTGCCTCTGCTTCTTTAAGCGTAGTTCCAGCACGGACTCCTTTATCCATCAGATAATCAGGATTATCTGTTTCCAAAAATTCGATTTTATCGGAATCAGCCAGAGGTTTTCCGGCGGGGTAGAGGATATAGTATTGAACTTTGCCAGATTGGCTGACAGCGATCGCATCAAAGTCTACGATATAAGGCGACTCTACTTTAAACTGAGCCTTGGTACCCAGCACTTTTTTGAGTTGTCCCAAAGTCATCCCCAACTTAGCTTGTCCAATACCAGTTGCTGAGATTTTCTTATCTTCAGAAACAGCAGCAGAACTTGGATTTGCAGCATCGAGATTGGAACTGCGGGGTGACTTCGTTGGTGTGGGGAGTGGCGGAGGTGTCGGATTAGTTTCTGATGGCTTGGACGTAACTGGAGAGGTAACGCTAGCTTCGGGAGTTGGTGGCGGCGGTGCGGTACTACAACCCGCGATCGCTATCATTAAACTTAAGCAACCAAAGAGGAAGAATTGAGATTTCATATTAAGCAATTTTCCTAAAGTGGGGACTGCCACTCTACTACTCCAATTCCGATAAAGGTAAATCCGGAATTGCTAACGCTAGCTGATAAATTTGGCGGCGAGAGAGGGAGGTTTGTTGGGCTAACTGGCGGCTAGCTTGACTGCGCGATAATCCTTGTTTGATAAGTTCCTGCAACTCTGATTTTAGAGCATCTTCCGTTAAAATTGGCATCGACAGTTGAGTACCAGCAAGAACCAGGGTAAATTCACCTTGAGGTTCGCGGGAATTATAGAGCGCGATCGCATCTTCAACTGTTCCCCGCCAAAATTCTTCGTGCAATTTAGTTAACTCTCTTGCCAACACCACCTGTCTTACTTCTCCCAAAACATTTGCTAAGTCTTGCAAAGTTTGGCGCAGGCGGTGCGGAGATTCATAGAAAATTATGGTACGCGATTCTGTTTGCAAAGCTTCCAAACGTTGTTGCCTGTCTTTACTTTTTGCTGGTAAGAAGCCTTCAAACACAAATTTATCTGTAGGTAGCCCCGATGCACTCAAAGCAGTGACAACAGCACTGCAACCAGGAATCGGCACAACTGGAATTTTTGCCTCAATGCAAGCTTTAACTAACTCATAGCCTGGATCTGAGATTCCAGGCATTCCAGCGTCAGTAACCAGAGCGATCGCTTTTCCTTTATCCAGCTCATTTAATATTTCTGGAATACGCTGTTGTTGATTGTGTTCGTGGTAGCTAATCTGGGGAGTATTAATCTGAAAATGGTGCAATAGCTTCCCTGTATGTCGCGTATCCTCAGCAGCAATTATATCCACTGTTTGCAAGATCCGCACAGCCCGGAAAGTCATATCTTCCAGGTTTCCAATTGGCGTTCCCACTACATAAAGTGTTCTAGTTATTGAATCTGTCTGCATTCTCGTCACTTAATTTTAGAGCTTTCGCCCCGGATCTTTTGTATTGTGGATTAGCTTTCTCAACTAGATTAAATTGATTCAAGATTATGTAAAGCCTAGTTTTGCAATTAGCAACTTATTTTAAACGCATCTTCCCTAAATTCTGGGCTAGCCATAGCGAACTTTCGAGCTAAACTTTTGCGCTTAAAGCTATATTTATTACTTTGTACTTCATGACAGTAACACCCAATTTAAATTCTAAAATCTAAAATTGGTTTAGGTTTAGCAATAAAATAACCCTGAGCATAATCCACCCCTAGCGATCTTACCTTTTGTAGAATAGAATCATTAGCAACATACTCAGCAATAGTTTGAAGACCCATTACGTGCCCGATACGGTTGAATGCTTCCACCATCGCAAAATCAATCGGATCGTCGGCAATGTCTTTAACAAAGGCCCCATCAATTTTTAAGTAATCAACAGGCAGAGACTTAAGATAAGCAAAAGAAGACATACCGCTGCCAAAATCATCTAAAGCAAAGCGACAACCCAACGACTTTAAATCTTTAATCAGCCCAGCAGCTTTACCCAGATTTGCAATAGCTACTGTTTCTGTAATCTCGAAGCAAATTAGCCCCGTCGGGATTTGATATATTGACAACTGCTCCTTGAGGAAGTCAATAAAATTGTCGTCGTTAACGGTAGCACCAGACAGGTTGATTGCATAAATTGATTTTAAATTTAGTGGCTTTCTCAAAATGCCAGATGAACTATCGGATAGCCAAGTAAAGAACGTGCGGATTACCCAGCGGTCAACGCTTGGCATCAGGTTACAGCGTTCGGCTGTCGGGAGAAATGCCATTGGCGGTATCAACTCGCCGTTGTCATCCACCAAGCGCAGCAAAACCTCGTAATGAAACCCTGTAGCTAGGTCCGCGTTGAGGGGGGCGATGGGTTGGTAGTACAAGCAAAACTGATCGTCTGCGATCGCTCTCTCTATCCGCGCCACCCACAACATATCTAGCCGTTGCTGTGTTAAATCTACATCGTTAGCTTCGTAGAGATGGACGCGATTTCGCCCTTTATTTTTAGCGGCATAGCATGCAGCGTCAGCGTCATTTAATACCTTGTCTACGTTGGTAGTTTGCTCGTTAATCGTCACAATACCAATACTGACACCGATGCTAAAAGGTTTTTCCTGCCACGCAAACCGGAATATATTAATACTTTCTTGCAACTGTTGAGCTACTCTTAGCGCTGACTCTAGAGGGCAGTTGTACAGCAATAAGGCAAATTCATCGCCTCCCAGCCGCGCCAGAACATCTGTCTTACGCACGCTGTTTTGTAACAAACTGCTGACCTGACGCAACAGTTCATCGCCAGCGACATGGCCGCAAGTATCGTTGACAATCTTGAACCGATCGAGATCCAGATAACAAAGCGCGTGTGTATGTTTTGACGTTCTGGCATCAACTACAGCTTCCTCCAGGCGCTTTTCAAATTCGCGGCGATTGGCTAAACCTGTCAGCTGATCGTGGGTTGCTTGCCATGATAGTTGTTGATTTGCTTGTTGCAGGTGAGCAGTACGCTCTCCTACCAGTTCTTCGAGATGTTCTTGATACTGCCGCAGCGCCACCTCTGCTTGCTTGCGCTTAGTAATGTCTTCCACCATGCGAATGCCGAATTGCGGCTTTCCTTCACCGTCCCGCACGCTGGAAACGGTGATATGACACCAGAGCAACTGCCCATCTTTGCTAAGGTAACGTTTCTCCATTTGGTATGAGTCGTCGCGCTCAAGCAGCGGTCCATCTTTGCTAAGGTAACGCTTCTCCATTTGGTAGAAGTCACTTTTCCCGCTTATTAACTCCTGATAACGCTCCCAACCCGTAGGCAAATTTACTAAATCGGTATATTTCCTAGAAGTTATTTGTTGGCAATCATTCTCGCTGTAACCCAGCATCCGTGATAAAGCAGGGTTCATCGCCACAGGTTGTCCGTTAACGTCTATGAGCGCGATGCCGATGGCTGCTCCCTCAAATACCGATCGGAAGCGAGCCTCGCTATGACGTAGCGCTGCCTCTACTTGCTGGCGATCGCTGATTTCTGCTGCTAGTTTTTGGTTAGCTGCTTCTAGGTCGGCAGAGCTGGGGAGTGCAAGCACTTTGGGAATCAACCCAACCAGTTTTACAGCAGTGTAACAAGACATAAAAGCCGCGATCGCTTTTATAAAACCAGACAGCCAGTAGTTTGGGTGCCAAAGCGTCCAAACTTCCATCACATGGCTGGTGCCGCAGGAAATCATAAATGCTCCAAACAGCAGAAACATCCAGCGGAATGGCACATCTCGCCTCTGGTGGATGAAGTAGATAAGCGTGATAGCAATTGAATAATAAGCTAGTGCTATCGATAAATCTGAGACTATGTGCAACGACAACAGCTCTGACTTCCATAGATAGCAGTGTCCGTGCGGAATAAACGAGTTCGTGGCCAAGAGGTTTTTTAAAAGTTCCAACATAAAGATAGCGTTTTCTTTAAATTTTATGTAAATATTTTATGTATTGCTTATAACTTTTATATTTTTATTGTACTCTGCTTGGTTTTCCAGCAAATACGTGAAGAAACTTATATTATCAATACGAGTTAAGACAAGTTTGAATAAACTGACCCGTATATTTTTGCTTTTAGTGATATGTATTGCCGCTAATGAAACAGGGATTTTTTGTAGGATTAGTGACTTTAGATCTGGTTTACTTAACAGCAGGGCTGCCCGATAAGAACCAGAAAATTGTCGCCTCTGACTACGCTGTAAGCGCGGGTGGCCCTGCAACCAATGCAGCAGTCGCTTTCAGTTATCTGAACAATCGAGCAACAGTTTTGGGTAGTATTGGCGTCCATCCGATTAATTCTCTGATCAAAGCAGATTTGGAAAGTCATCATGTGACAGTTTTAGACTTGGCACCCGATCGCAGCGAGCCGCCCCCGACATCTTCCATCATCATTACCCAGGCAACAGGCGATCGCGCTGTGATTTCTATCAATGCGGTTAAGTCTCAAGTTGCTGCGGAAAAACTACCCTCCCTTACTCCCCTCAGTGATAGCACTAGGTTAGAGGGAGTTGATATTGTCCTGATTGACGGGCATCAAATAGCAGTAGGGGAAGCGATCGCGCAAACAGCTTCATCCAAAAATATTCCAGTTGTACTAGACGGGGGTAGCTGGAAACCAGGCTTAGAGAAAATATTACCTTTCGTCGATTACGCCATATGCTCAGCAAACTATTATCCCCCTGGTTGCCATAGTAGCGAAGAAGTTTTTTCCTATCTTTCAAGTATGGGAATTCCTTACATCGCAATTACTAGAGGAGAACATCCCATTCAATATATCGCTGCTGGTAAAAGTGGCATTATAGAAATTCCTAAAATTAAGCCCGTCGATACGTTAGGTGCTGGTGATATCTTTCATGGTGCTTTCTGTCATTACATTTTACAAGCAACGTTTATAGATGCTCTAGCCGCTGGTGCAAAAATTGCTTCACAGTCTTGTCAATTTTTTGGCACTAGGCGCTGGATGACGGAACGAGATTAAAAATTCTTATCGCATAATGTGGCAATAGAATAATAAAATCAGCCTAGTCCTTATAAATTATTTTATGGAAAGCGCTCCAAGAAACAGCGGTTTAACGCGGCAGCAACATCTCTGGATTGCTGCTAGCATTTGGATGGTAGTAGGGTTCGGCCTTTTGAGCATGGGGCTGGTATTCTGGTTTCATTTTCCCTATCTCGGATTATTAGATACCCAACATTTGCTAGGGGGTGCAACTGCCCTTAGCATTGGCCTGCTCAAAGGTAAAATTATTTTAGATCGGCTGGCAAATCGCGTTATTGACCGGGTTGATACTCTTCAAGAACCAAACCCATTGAAGAGTATATTTCAAATGTTTGGATCTAAAACTATTGCTTTGATTGTGACGATGATGCTGATTGGTCTAGCATTGCGGGTTGCTGGTGTTAGCTTTGAAATACGAGGTTTAATTTACATTGCGGTTGGTGCAGCTTTATTGTGGAGTTGCCGCCGTTACTGGATAGCTTCTGCTCAGTAGCTAAAATGTAAAGTGGGCAGCGTCCACCGATGCAATAATTAACTGTTGAGGAAAGATAGAGTGACAATATTAAAATATTTGGGTGAAAACAGATATGAGGGACTCGACGAAGTAGTAGCGATCGCTCGTGAAGTCGGTTGGGGTGCGGCAGAAGTTCTGCAATCGTTTTATACAGGCGATCGCAGTGGGGAAGACTTACAAATTCAGAAGAAAAAAGGTGGCCCCGTAACTGCCGCAGATGTAGCAGCAAACGACTACATTCTCAATAACTTGCAGGCGTCTTTCGGCAATCAAGATTTCGGCTACCTCAGCGAAGAAACTCATCAATCTGGCTCACCAGCACTCGTTCAACCTTGGGTGTGGATTATTGACCCCCTCGATGGCACGCGAGATTTTATCGACAAAACTGGCGAATACGCCGTCCACATTGCATTAGTACATGAAGGACAACCCATATTGTCAGTAGTCCCCTGGCCTGAAACTGGTAAATTGTACTATGCAACCAAAGGCGGCGGCACTTTTGTAGAAACCCGCGACGGGCAAGTAAGGCAGTTGCATCTGGATGGCAAAAAGGCAACTGAAGATTTAACCCTAGTTGTCAGCCGCACTCACCGAGATGAACGATTTAAGCAACTTTTAGAGCAGCTTTCTTATAAGAATAAACATTATGTCGGCAGTGTGGGTTGCAAAATCATCACGCTTTTAGAACATCGGGCAGATGTTTATATCTCCCTTTCCGGCAAATCAGCACCTAAAGATTGGGATTTCGCTGCACCAGAGTTAATTTTGACCGAAGCTGGCGGACACTTCACTCATGCTGATGGTACACCCTTAAAGTACAATCAGGGCGATGTAACTCAATGGGGTTGTGTAATAGCTAGTAACGGTGAATATCATCCAGCTTTGTGTGAAGAAGCTACAACAATTTTGGCACAGCTAGATAGCTAAAAGCTAGGGTTTTCTGCACGATACTAACAGTACAATACTTACCCACATATTACCTCAGCATCACTTTTTAACATACTCGTTAAATAGCCCCAGGTTAGAAAAGTTATTTATGGCAAAAGAAAGCAGACCAAAAGATTGGGAAACTTTAAACAACCGTTGTCTAGGTTTAGCCTTTACGGGTTATGCTGAAGAAGCTATTCAGGTGGGAGTGAAAGCGGTTGAAGCAGCTATAAATTGTTTTGGAGAGAACAATCCAAATGTAGCTGAATGCTTGAAAAATTTAGGTATAGCCTATTTGTATAACCGAGACTATAACCTAGCTGAAAATATGCTTCGCCGCGCTGTAGCGATCGCTGAAGCTACTCTAGATAGCGACCATAATGACATATCGGAATATATCCACCAGCTTGGTGTGGTATTACACGCGCAGGGGAAGTATGAAGAAGCTGAGAAATTGTACAAGCGCGGCTTAATTATTAGGGAGAATATCTACGGTCAGCAACATCAAATTATAGCTAAGTCTCTTGGCGATCTAGCTCGTTTGTACTTGGATACTAAAGGCGATTTTAAAGATACTGAAGCTCTACTTTTAAGATCTAAGTCTATCTTGGAAAAACGCATAGATGGAGCGCAAGAACATAGAGATGAGTTGGACGAAGCTTTATTTGACTTGTCAGTTTTGACAAATAATTTGGGTTCTAATTATCGCCGACAGAACAGGATGGATGAGGCTGAAAATTATTTGATGCGATCGCTCGACTTGCTAGAGCAATTTTACGATCGAGGTAACAAACCAACTCCAGCTTTTGTACAAACTTTAATAAATAACCTAGCAGCTCTTTATACTCAGCAAGGCAAAGACATTGACAGCGATCGCGAATTTAATCTTCTGCTAAATCGTGCAAGTAAAATTTTAGACTTAGACGATGGTGAAACTGACAACGAGCTTCAAACCGAGCAACAATTCTGGCAAACGCTAAAACAACAACTACAGCAACTTCAACAAAAACGCCGCTTGGATGATGTGGCGATCGCGCAAGCTCTTAGCTATATGTTTAAAAACAAAGTACTACCAGAAATGTTCCAAGAACCCGCAGAGTTGCAAGATGTCATTATTGGGTTTGCCGAACGCACCTATAAATCTAACCTCATTGCTTACACCCCTATGAGTATGGATTTAATCATCGCTGGACATAAATCTCTTAGCGAAACCCTCGATAATTTGGGCGAAATTTATATTTTAGGCGTGTTAAAACCAGAGGAATAATATCGGGGTTGATTGATTAAAAAAATTTTGGTTTAACTTCCAGGCTAATGCCGAAAGTCGATTAAAATGCAGAAAATAATTTAATATTACTCAGCTCAAATTTACATTTTGCTTGCTTCTCAATTAAGAAGGTTCAAAGGGAAATATAAGCACAAAACCCGCCTGGGCGGGTTTGAAAAACCTGGAAATTTTCTTAGTCCTCCTAAGCGGACTTTGTTTGTTAAGGTGCGATTTTTAAGCGCCAGGACGTGCTTAAGCAGAACGCGAAGCAATTACCGCATAAAAAGGATCGCCCCCACCCATACCCAGCATTTGCATAAAAGCGGGTGCATTAGACTGACGGGAAATAACTTCGGGCTGGCTAAACCCAGCGACAGAGTTAAAGTAGCTTTTAACTAACTCAATCCGACTCGCTTCTGTACCGTCCCGCCACATTGCGATCGCTTTTTGATAAAACATCCGGTTGGAAAAGCTAATAATTGCAATACCCCCTGGTTTTAGGATGCGGTGAATCTCGCTAAATACCGCCTCTGGATATTGCAGATATTGAACTGAAACGCAGTTAAGAACTGCATCAAACTCTGCATCCAAAAGGGGTAATTTTGGATCTAAATTCAGATTTTGGGCAAAGTAACGATCCAAGCGGGGATTTTTTGCCAATTCCTCCTCATTAAGTCCGTGCCCTTCGACGTGGGCAAATTTAATCTCATCCGGGAGATGCGAAACCCAACTGCTCATCATGTCAAAGATCCGAGTATTAGGCTTGAGCCTCTCTCTATATAAGTCAGTTAGCTGCTGGATGAAGCCTTCATCCACATGGGTAACAAAACGCGGATAGGAATAAAACAGCGTATCGTCTGTATCGTCTAACTTAGTACGTTGATTGGGTCGCAGCTGCATAACTTTAAACTGAGGATACCTTTACCCTTCCCAGTTTAGAGAATATTACGAACTGTGAAGACGCCGATTAGGGGCATCTGGAAGAGGCGATCGGCTTATATCAACTGCGCCTTGCCGCCGTCGAGATAATATATCAATATATCTACAATAATATTACGCACGCTAAATAAATTAAAATGTCTACCACACCTGTAGATCGCAAGACTTTGGAACAGTGGCGGGAAGTTCTAGCACCCTACGGCATCGGCTACCGACTGAAACTGCTATCTCAACTTGCAAGTCGCAGATTCCAAGATCGGCTTGAGCCTTTCGGACTTACTCCGTTTCACTGGGTTGTGTTGTGCTGTCTGTGGGAAGAAGACGGCTTGCCTACTTCTAGCATTAGCGAGAAACTGCAACAGGTGGGAGGTACGTTGACGGGTGTGCTGGATCGCATGGAAGAACGCGGGATAATTTATCGACAGCGTGACAACCGCGATCGCCGTATTTGGCGCATCTGGCTGACTGATGAAGGCAAGCAGCTTCAAGAAGTGCTACCCCCGATTGCATGGGAAATCAGAGAGCAAGCAATGAACGGTATTTCCCCAGACGATCGAGAATTAATATCCAAGTTGGTAGATATAGCGATCGCGAATCTCTCTTAAGACAACTCTTCCTGCGGGCAACTTTCGTCCAAGCGGCTGATGTCCCACTCAGAGCTTTTTTCAAAAATATTAAGTATACGAAACAAAGCCTCTTTAAATTTTTCTTACTAAATATTTAGTATGCGAAATAAACGAGGGCTTATTAATGCCTGATAGTAAAAAGCGGCGACAAGCAAAAGAGGAACAAGGATAATGGAATGCTCAACCGACTTAATGGCGATTGTCGATAACGATTATCGGATTATCCTTAATTTCAAATAAACCCAGCTAGAAGATATGAAGTCTGGGCAAGAAGTAGAAATCCGTGAAAGTTGTCTTCAATTCTGAGAGCATTAAAGGCTACCAATCACAAATTTATCCGGCGATGTCAGCCAAAATTAAAAATAGAGTAAAAATTGATGAAAAAAAAGACTAGCATGATGCCGATATTACCTGCCTTAAGGTCGAGGAACTATCAGCTGTTTTTCGCAGGCCAAGGGCTGTCCTTGATTGGAACCTGGATGACCCAAGTTGCAACAATTTGGCTTGTTTATAGCCTTACAAATTCTGCTTTGCTACTTGGTGTTGTTGGATTTGCTGGTCAAATACCCAGTTTTATTTTAACTCCTTTTGGAGGTGTAATAGTAGATAGATTTCCGCGCCATCGGCTGTTAATTGCCACTCAAATAATGGCGATGATCCAGTCGTTAGCCCTAGCATTTATAGCATTAACAGGGATAATCAATATATGGCAAATTATTGTACTGAGTGTATTTCAAGGGGTTATAAATGCAGTTGATGCACCAGCCAGACAGGCATTCGTACCAGAAATTGTAGAAAAAAAAGAGGATTTAGCAAATGCGATCGCTCTCAATTCTTCCATGTTTAATGGGGCGCGACTAATTGGCCCTGCTATTGGAGGTTTGTTAGTTGCCTCAGTTGGTGCAGGTTACTGTTTTCTCATTGATGGCATTAGCTATATTGCCGTTATTATAGCTTTGCTAGCAATGAAGCTAGAACCCAGGAAAATAAAAGTTTCTAATAAACATCCTTGGAAAACATTGAAAGAAGGATTTGCATATACCTTCGGCTTCCCACCAATTCGTTACATCATCATGCTGCTGGCTTTAGTCAGCTTTATGGGAATGCAATATACCGTTCTCGTGCCAATTTTTGCTACTAATATTCTTCATGGTGGCGCTGAAACGCTAGGTTTTTTGATGGCGGCTTCGGGAGTTGGGGCGTTAATTGGCGCGGTTCATCTAAGTACTCGACCAAGCATTTTAGGATTGGGCAAATTAATTGCTTTTGCTCCAGCCTTGATGGGAATTGGCCTTATTGGTTTTGCTCTATCCCGCGTGCTAGTAATTTCTTTACTGATGATGTTGCTGGTGGGTTTAGGTTTTATTCTGCAATTTACATCTAGCAATACAGTCGTCCAAACAATTGTCGAGGATGATAAGCGCGGACGGGTAATGAGTATATATACAATGGCGTTTTTTGGCGTCGTACCATTGGGAAATTTATTGGCTGGTAGTTTAGCTAGTAGAATTGGCGCTCCAAATACTTTAATTATCGCCGGGAGCTTTTGTATATTAGGGTCAATTCTTTTTAGTAAACAACTACCCAAGTTAAGGGATATTATTCGCCCAATTTATACCAAAATTGGCATTATATAAGGTCAAGCCAATTAGCGATCGCGCCCTCGTCTTGGCAGGAATTGTTCAGCTATTTCACTCTTGTGTAATGCGCGACTGGAGAAACTTATCAAAAGTATCTCTGTCAGGCATCGAAGGTTGAGCGCCGGATTTAGTAGCTGAAAGGGCACCTGCGGCAGCACCCCAGATAACAGCTTCGTGCAGCGATCGCCCGGATGCTAAAGCTGCTGCCAAACCTCCATTAAAAGCATCCCCAGCCGCAACAGTATCAACTGCTTGGACAAGAAAAGCTGGAACGAAGAAAGTTTCCTCAGCCGTAGCGCACAAAACCCCGCGATCGCCTAGTTTAGCGATCGCAGTTCCTACTCCCCGTTGAAGTAAAACAGACAGCGCCCTTGCTGCTGCTTCTTCTCCATCTACAGGAAAGCCCACCAACTGCCCTGCTTCAATTTCATTGGGGGTGATAATGTCAATCAACGGGTAAAGTTCGGCAGGTACGCCTCTACTTGCTGGTGCTGGGTCGAGAATTACTCTAACACCCGCCTCTCGCGCTGCCGTTGCCGCTGCTTGCACTGCCGCAGCCGGAATCTCTAACTGTAATAACAACGCTGCTGCATCTGGTAGCAAAGCCCTCAGACGCTCGACATCATCCTGATTCATGCGGCCATTAGCACCAGAGACGATAATAATATGATTTTCACCGCTATCGTCTACGGCAATAACAGCAACACCAGAATGCGCCGCCTCATCCACTAAAACCCCACTGGTTTCCACCCCAGCTAAATTAAGGCTGCTGAGGAGTTCGCGACCAAAACTGTCCCCACCCAGACGCCCAACCAGTTGAGTATCAATGCCAAGTTTTGCCGCTGCTACCGCCTGGTTTGCCCCTTTGCCACCAGGGGCGGTAAAAAAGTCATTTCCTAACAGCGTTTCACCAGGAATTGGCAAGCGGGGTGTTCTAGCTACCAAGTCCATGTTTATGCTGCCGAACACAATAATTTTTTTCATTGGTAATGGGTTATGGGAGAGCTTTGTTAGCGTAGCGGAGCTTAGCAGGTTTTGAGTTTTGAATAATAACTTCAGACTCCTAGCTTTGATATTCCCAATTCCCAATTACCAATTCCTACTTAGTCCGTCATGCCGTCACCGCCGCTTCTAGACCTAGTTGATTCATCAACCTTTCAATGTCGAAATGCTCGTTCATCAAATGACGGATGCACTCAACTTTAATCGGTTCGTGAAGACGCACTTGACCAAAGGCATTGTCTATAATTTCCACCGTCCTAAGCGTATCCAAGTCAACAGAAAGAACGGGAACTTCTAAATCTTCAGCACGGCTGAGGATAAACCCTTGTGGAGGGATGTGACCAGTTAAGATGAGGCATTGAGTTGAAGTTTCTAGGGCTGCCATTTGAATGTCTGTGCGATCGCCCCCAGTTACTACAGCCATGTTATTTCCTTTGCGGAAATACTCGAGGGCTGAATTTACATTCATCGCCCCAATTGTTAAGCTTTCTACCATCATGTCCAACCTGTCAGGACGACAGAGGATTTCAGCCTCTAACTGCTTCACCAGTTCCCCAACACTGACGCTTCGCAGCAAGCTACTTCTAGGCAACATCCCCAATACGGCAATACCTTGCTGCTCAAGGAAAGGTCGCACCATAGTATGAGCTACTTCTATCTGGTCAGATGGAACATCGTTGATCAAGACACCCAGAAAGTAGTCACCCAGGCGCTGTTTAGCTGACAACAGGCAATCGACCAATTCAGCAGAGTGATAGCGAGCCACCAGTAAAACCGAAGCGCCGATTGCAGCCGCCACTTGTGCCAATGACAAATTAAAAAGGCTACCCTCTTCAAGAGTGCCCGGTCCCTCTAATAAGAGCAAATCCCCGGCTGGCTCTTGTAGGTAATGCTTTAAAAACTGACCGTAATCAGTTTTGTCTTCTCCCAAAAGACGCTTGTGAATGGTGTTAGCATCCACAGACAACAGAGGCCATTCCAAACGCTCTGGCGGCAACTTTAGCACCTGCGTCATAAACTCGATATCTTCATCAATTGGCGCTGTTTGATTGGCGCTAATAAAGGTACCCAGAGGTTTACCGTAGGCGATATCTAGACCTTTTTGTTGAAGCTGATGAGCAATTCCCAGAATTGTCGCTGACTTGCCGCTGTAAGCTTTGGTAGAGCCGATCAATAAATATTTAGGCAATTTTGGCACACCCTCACTCCTGTGTTAAATGTTTTTTAAGTATCTGCCCGTAGCAACCTGCGGTAGAACGCTTGAGAAAAATCAGCAGAGCGCGTGCGCTTGAAAGTATTGATCACGTCTATTAAAAAATCGACAAACTCAGAATTTGCCAAAGTGACTTCGTAACTCAGTTCCGCATTGTTATCAAACTGCATCCGGCAACGGGTCAGTTCTGAGGGCAGTTTGGAGACAAACCATGTTGCTACAAAAGGAATGTTCTCACCACCTTCAATTTTACGCTGCCCTTCTAATGACCCTTTTTGATAAAGGCTAATTGCTAGAGGCAGCATAGTGCGCTTTGCGCCTTGGTAGTAAGGCATATAGACAGCTACGGCTCCTTGTTCAGCAGGCTTTAGTTGTTCAATAGACATAGTGGAATCTTCCTCAATTTCCGTTGATTTGGCAGTTTTTCAGGTATATATATGTTTTGACTGGGTGGAGTGGGAACACAGTATGAGTGTCAGATCGGGGAAAAGAAGGCCATACCAAGCGATCGCACGAGGCTGACACAACAGGTTGTATTGTTCTCCGAGTGCATTTAGGGGTAATCCTGTTAATCTAGTTTAATTTCAACTTGTTAGCAGTCAAATTAATATTGTCCCACGATCGGACAGGCTCTAAGAAAGCACGGCGCATAGGACTCAGAGATAGTGTTGAGCTTGCGGCGTTGAATTAAGAATTAAAGAATTCTTAATTCAAAACCGGAGGCGGAGCAACTCCTGCTCCGCTCAAAACTTTTTCTCACTACCCCATACCGCACGATCGATCCCAAATTACCGCTTCCCCAGGACGCTTCTTTCCTCAGAGGTGTTGACTAACGGTTTACTAAAGCTAAAGAATGCTATGGAAGACCCTACAGCAGGAACCTATGGCACCTCTGGTTGCAAATTACTACCTTACCTATCGCTGCAATGCCCGCTGTCATTTTTGTAACATATGGGCGCTAGAGCCACCCAAAGAAGCTGATTTTGCTACAATTCAGCACAATTTGCAGGATTTGCGTCGCCTTGGTGTTAAATATGTGGATTTCACGGGTGGCGAACCCCTGCTGCGGCAAGATGTTACCGAAATTTACGCCGAAGCTAAAAAGCAGGGTTTTACAACCAGCATGACAACCAACACCATCCTTTACCCTAAAAAGGCTAAGGAAATGAAAGGTCTGGTTGACTTCCTCAATTTCTCCTTGGATGGCGCCGATGCAGAAACTCACGACCACTCGCGGGGAGTGAAAATTTTTGACACATTAGTGGAATCGGTAAAGATAGCTCATTCCCTTGGCGAGTACCCCGTTCTGAATCACACAGTTACAGCTCAGAACTACGATCGCATTAGTGAAGTGGGAGAACTGGGTAAACAGTTGGGCGCGCGCGTATGGCTCAACCCAGCTTTCACAGCTCACGACAACTACAATTCAAAGAAGAATCCCACAGTCGAAATGGTAGCGGCAATCGAGGATGCTGCCAAGAAATATAACAATGTCGGATACAATAAGGCAGCACTGGCCTTCATAGAAGCTGGGGGTAATGATACTAAAAATCCTCGCTGTAAAGCGGTGGATGCGGTAATTGCTATTTCTCCAGATGACAAGCTACTGTTGCCTTGCTACCACTTTGCCCAGGCTGGAGTGAGTATTGATGGTAAACTCTACGACCTATACCGGAAATCGGAAGAAGTAGAGAAATACCGCCAATCTCAGGGCAAACTAGCGGTGTGCGAAGGATGTACGGTATGGTGTTACCTGATCCCCAGCTTCTTTATGGGGGTTGATAAGTATTGGTGGTTGAATCAAGTAACCTATGCCGGAGAATTCCTGGCCAGAAAACGATTCTTACAACGAGCATAGAGACGCGATAAATCGTGTCTCTACAAAAATAGACTCGCTGTTGTCTGACGGGGGAGACGAAATCTATGATGTCTCTACACTCGAAGAGCTTGAGAGCGACTACTTCCAGGGAGGGTCGAACCGTCGCCGCAAAGCAGCGATCGCATTAACCCTAATCTGGGCTAGCACCATTGGCCTGCATTTGGTTTCCTGGGGCGTGTGGCTGGTACTCGGCTTGACGAGTCTGTTGAGCATTCAGGCACTGCGCGTCCTATTCGCTCGCCCCCGACCCGTCCCAAGTCCGTTGTCAGAGGAAACCAGGTCAAATTGGCCTTTAGTCTCCCTCCTAGTGGCTGCTAAAAATGAAGAAGCAGTAATTGCTCGTTTGGTAAGAAACCTCTGCAACTTGGATTACCCAGTCGATCGGTATGAAGTTTGGGTAATTGACGATCGCAGTACGGACAAAACACCACTAATGTTGGATCAATTGGCTAAGGAATACAGCCAGTTGAAGGTACTGCGCCGAGGCGCTGGTGCTGGTGGCGGTAAGTCGGGGGCGCTAAATCAGGTGTTACCTCTGACAAAAGGCGAATTTGTGGCTGTGTTTGATGCCGATGCTCAAGTAACTCCAGATTTGTTGCGACGAGTGTTGCCATTGTTTGAGCGGCAAATGGTGGGAGCAGTGCAAGTGCGAAAAGCGATCGCTAATGCCTCCCTCAATTTCTGGACGAAGGGGCAAGCGGCAGAAATGGCCTTGGATTCGTATTTCCAGCAACAGCGCACTGCTATTACTGGCATTGGAGAACTGCGCGGAAACGGTCAGTTTGTCCGGCGAGCCGCTTTAGACCGTTGTGGCGGCTGGAATGAGGAAACCATAACAGATGATTTAGATTTAACCCTACGGCTGCACTTAGACCATTGGGATATCGATTTCCTCAACATCCCAGCAGTACAAGAAGAAGGAGTTACAAGCGCGATCGCTCTGTGGCATCAGCGCAACCGTTGGGCAGAAGGCGGCTATCAGCGCTATTTGGACTACTGGCGGCTAATTGTTAGCAACCGTATGGGGGTACTCAAAACCTTCGATATGTTTGGGTTTTGGATAATTCAGTACATCTTGCCAACAGCAGGAGTACCAGATTGTTTAATGGCGATCGCGCGGCATCGTCCACCCGTCTTCAGTCCCCTCACTGGTATGGCTCTTACCCTTTCTCTCATCGGTATGACTACGGGACTGCGCCGCATACGTCGAGACGAAGAACAACAGCAAAATTTTCTGCTCGCGCTGTCTCAAACCATACGCGGCACGATTTATATGTTCCACTGGTTGATAGTTATGCCCAGTACCACCGCCCGTATTTCCGTCCGACCCAAGCGCCTGAAATGGGTTAAAACGGTGCATCAAGGCAGTACAGATGAGAGTTTTGAGTTTTGAGTCTTCAGCGGAGCCGGAGACGCCTGTTCCCGGACTCCGGACTCCAAATCTCAAAACGGTACATCCTCATCATCATCTTGCTCCTCTTCAGGCTGCGGTTCCAGTTCAGGGGCAAGAACACTAATCTGTTCCGACATTTGAGTATTACTGGCTATCATTGGCGGTTCTAGCTGCATTAGCACCGTCCCATCGAAAGCCTTAGCGAGACGTTGAGCAGCGATCGCTACTTCTTCTTCTTTAAAATTATTCTCTTTAGCTACATAGGGCTGTAATTCTTTCTTAGAAGTTTCGGCAACTTTAGGAACTGACGCTGCAACAGATGGCTCAGCAGGCTTAGACAAAGGTGGTACTGCTGCGGGAGTCGATGTTTCCGCAGGTTTAGTAGCAGCAGGTGTAGAGGGCGATCGCTGTACATCAGCCTGTTTTGCCGTCGCCGTCGTTGCCATTCCCCCTTCCAACTTAACCCTTACCTTGCATTTAAGAGCATCTTGAAAAGCTGCTTCGATATTAGCTACTTTTCCCTGGAGTTGATTCCTCCATATCGGTGAAATGCTAATAAGAGCGCTTTCACCATCAAAACTTATCAGATGACCTTTTTGACGTAGCAACTGCTGCGTGGACATAGGCTGAAGATGGGAAAGCATCTGCTGCCAAGTTTCTTGTAAGTCAATTGACTGACTTACAGCGGGTATAGCTTCTGGCTGTACGCTGTTAACGGGAGTTGGCGACACATTTGGTGTCTCCTCTGGCTGCGTCTGCTGATATGAGTTTTTAGGTTGCGAAGAGAGAGAGTCTTTGCCTTGTAGAGGAATTGATGCATCGGGTTTTTCTTGTACAGGGGGAGACTGTTTTACCTCACGCTCTTGTACCGGAGGAGTTCTTTTCTCTTGACGATATTGAGGTGGATTACTCTGGCTCCGAGATTGAAACTGTTCTGATTGAACGCTAGAAACTTCGCTCAACAATCCTAACAGCGTTACTTCTAACCACAAACGCGGCTGAGTCGTATTTTTAATTTGAACTTCACTATCTTTAAGGTGTTTCTGCCAAAACAAGATAGCGGCAATTTCCATATCTTTAGCAATTTCGCACAAAGCGCTCCACGTTGGTGCTGTTAAGGCAACCATATCGCTGCGGTTAGGAGCAGTTTTTGCTATTAGCAAATCTCGATAGAAACCAGCGAAATTTTGCAGTACGATCAGAGGTTCTCTGCCTCTGTCCATCAAGTTGCGAGCTTTTTCAAGAACACCTTCAGTATTGCGGGATGCGATCGCTCTCAACAACTCCATCAAATCTCGTTCTGGCACCGCACCGACTAAATCCCAAACCCGCTCTACTGTAACTTCCCCAGCTAATAAACTAAGTTGATCCAAAAGACTTTCTGCATCTCTCAATCCACCCTGAGAAAATTGGCCTACAAGTGTTATTGCTTCACCTGTAATATTGATATTTTCAATTTCCGCAATTTTCCGCAGGTGTTTCACCATCTCGTCTAGAGGGATGCGCCTAAAATCGAATCTTTGGCAGCGGGAGATGATTGTTGGTAATACTCTTTGAGGGTCGGTTGTAGCTAAGACAAATACTACTCGATTTGGCGGTTCTTCTAATGTTTTTAAAAGGGCGTTAAAGGCGGCGTTCGATAGCATATGAACTTCGTCGATAACATAAACCTTATATCGACATTGAACTGGAGAAAATTGCGCCTTTTCGATTATTTCTCTAATATTATCAACGCCAGTATTGCTAGCAGCGTCAATTTCAATAACGTCGAGGGTTGAACCTTTAGTGATGCCCTTGCAAACATCACAAATGCCACAGGGATCGGGTACAGGTTTATTGGTTTTAAGACAGTTTAGGGATTTAGCCAGAATTCTAGCACTGGAAGTTTTGCCCGTACCCCTAGAACCAGTGAACAGATAAGCTGGAGCAATCTTTTCTTGGCGGATGGCATTGGTGAGCGTAGTAGCGATCGCTTCTTGTCCCACCAGATCTGCAAATGTCTGTGGGCGATACTTGTGATGCAGGGGTTCGTAAGTCACGGCTGGAGGTCGAGTAGAAGAGATACGGATAGTCGCCCTTAAAAGTCTAGCGTGTTGCTCTAGCCCAACCCAGGCGAGATTATTTCCATCCCCAATCGGGATTTTACATAGCCGCCCATGCGCCAATAGATTCAACCCCTATCGCTATTTACAATACTTTACTTTGCCTATACAGATTGGGTAAAAATCTTGAAGCGCATAGCTTTTCTTTTTTTTGTATGACAGCTCGCGTTCCCTGTATGGCAAGGGGAATGCTTTTACCTTGCTGAACCGGGGCGCGTTGTAGTGCATCCACATACAGACCGCTAATAGTCTTCTGTTACTGTCCTTAAATATGGTCGGTTAACCGTAAAGCTACATTACGGTTAACCGTAATTATAATTGCCCCCCGATGGGGGGGCAAGGAGATTGCAGTTAGGTTTTTTACTTCAGCAGATCGCTAACCTGAGTAATATCTAAGACATCCGGTTATAAAATCGGGGTAAATGCGGTTCGGGGAATTGGTGATGCTTAGGCGAATTTGGCAGGCGATCGCGAGGTGGTTTCAAGGTTTATTTGGCGGTGGGCGCAGTCCAACACCGCTCCCTGTTCGCAAGGAACCGCCTAAATCCCTGACCGATACCGATTATGATTTTTTGTTTGGTCAACTGCTCGAAGGCGTTAGTCATGGCTGGCAGCGGGAGCGGGTTTTGCAATTTTTTGCCGCCCTTAAAGGTCGTGCGACTGCGGCTGAATGGGTGGCGTGGCTGCGTGGCTTTGGAGAAAGGGTGCTGGCGTCTCCCGCACCCAACAACGAATTAGCTTCAAGAATGGTGGCGCTGGGCGAACTTGGCGTTGGGGAAATAGGAGATGTTGCCATAGATATTGGGATGCAACTGCTGATGCGGCAACCTGGCTACCAAGCGGCACAAGATCCCTACGCCGCAACCGAGGATGAGGATGGGGATTTTCGCCCCATCTACGAGTACGAACAAGCTCCAAGCATGGGAGACGAAAGCCAGGAAGCTCCACAACCCCAACAAGTGACTCTAGATGAGTTGTTGGTAATGTTGCAGCAAGATCCGGCTTTAGTTGAGCAAATAGCTTCTCAATTGCAAATTGATACAACCGATCCACAAGTAATTGTTGAGGAACTGGTTAGGCAATTCGAGGCTGCAAATCAATCGACTGTGGATGAGGGGGGGGAAGCCGCAACAGCGCCTGCTTACGAAGGGGAGGATGACCCTTGGAGGGAAGAAGACGCTCCTAATATCCGCCCCATCTACGAGTACGAGGAGGCACCAAGAAGCGAAGATGAAACCATCCTCCCAGGCTTAGCGGATGATAATCCGGACGATCCACAAGCAAAACAAGTCAGCCTTGATGAGTTGTTGGTAATGTTGCAGCAAGATCCGGCTTTAGTTGAGCAAATTGCTTCGCAACTGCAAATTGAGACAACCGATCCAGAAGCGCTCGTTGAGGAACTGGCTAGGCAATTCGAGGCTGCAAATCAACCGACGGATGATGCACAAGGTTGGTTTAATCAAGGAGTTCAGCAGTACGAAGCTGGGGATTTGGAAGGAGCGATCGCGAGCTACGATCGCGCCCTAGAAATGCAGCCAGATGCTTATGTAGCTTGGAACAACAGGGGCATTGCGCTATCTGACTTGGGACTTTTTGACAGTGCGATCGCGAGCTACGATCGCGCCCTACAAATCAAACCTGACGACCACGAGGCTTGGAACAACAGGGGCCTTGTACTATCTGACTTAGGACGTTTTGAAGAAGCGATCGCGAGCTACGACCGCGCTTTGCAACTCAAACTCGACGATCGCGAAGCTTGGGCAAATCGGGGTAATGCTCTATCTGGCTTAGGACGCTTAGAAGAAGCAATCTCTAGCTATGACCGCGCCTTGCAATCCCAGCTAGACTCCTGGCAAGTCTGGATTAACCGAGGCGATGCAGCCTTCGGTTCAGCTCACTGCGATCCTTTGCTTACTTCCTACAGTGAAATAGCCCAGCAAAACCCAGCGGTGAACCAGCGTGGCTATGAGGGGCAATTAGCAAGTTATGAAGAAGGGTTGAACTATGTTCGCCAAGACACCGACCCTGAAGGTTGGGGTAAGTTACATCAGTCTATCGGCTTGGCGCACTACAATCGAGGCCGACTAGAACCACAACCCCGTTCCTACTGGCTCAACGCCGTAGATGAGTATCACGAAGCTCTTCAAACCCTCACAGAATCAGATTTCCCCGAAGCGCATCTAGAGGTTTTGCAAGACCTGATACAACCGCTTTTGGGTTTGGGCAAAACTGGTGAAGCACAAGCATTAGGGCGGCGCGGTTCTGAGTTGTTGCGGTATCTGCTGAGTGACCCAAATCTATCTGACTATGCTAAAAACCAACTTACGCTCAAATTTGTCGGTTTTTACCAGTTGACGGTTGATATAGCCGTTCAGTCTAATCAACTGGTACAGGCGTGGGAGATTGCAGAGCAAGGGAAAAATGCCTGCTTGGCTTGGTTGATAGATGGCATTAATACAAACGTGGGGCTAGCTAGTTGGAATAACATCCAGCAACTGCTCGATCCTTCAACAGCTATAGTTTATTGGCATCTCAGCCCTGCTTCTCTTACCACTTTTATTCTGAAACACGACGCACCAGAACCAATCGTGTTGGGAGATACCCATTTATTCCAACAAACTGGCGTTCTCAGCACTCAAGATAATCTACCAGCATCGTTCAGACAGTTGTACGAACTGGAAGAGTGGGTAAAAGATTGGAATCAACAATATCAGGAATATCGCAAAAATAAGCAAACAGAAGCAGTTGCTAGTTGGCGCGATAATTTGACAGATAGTTTAGGCAAGATGGCTCAAATACTTAATATTGAAGCCATATTGCCAGAGATAGATGATGTGAATCAAGTGATTTTGATTCCTCACCGCGATTTGCACCGCTTCCCGCTGCACGCGCTATTTCCAGAGAAGTTTGCTATCTCTTATCTACCCAGTGCCCAAATTGGCCTGAATGTTGCGAGGTCTGGATTTAGCCAGCCCATAGAACAAGGACAACTACTTAGTGTAGAAAATCCTAAGAGTGCAGGTCAGCGATCGCTCGTACATGCTGAACTCGAAGCTGCTGCGATCGCCCAGATGTTTGACAATCCTACCCGCATTGCTAATACCGCAGTAACGAAATTAGCGGTAGAAAATGCTTTACAAGCTGGCTACAATATCTTTCATTTCACGGGTCATGGAACCTACAACTCCATCACTCCCAGCCTGTCAGCCTTAGCATTATCCGGCAAAGATCGGCTGACAGTAGAAGATATTTGCCGTCTGTCGCTGGGTGGCTATCAGTTAGTCTCGCTTTCCGCTTGCGAAACGGCTGTAACTGGCAACCAAACTATTACTACAGAATACGTTGGTCTTGCAACCGGCTTTATGCGTGCTGGTGTTGCCCATGTTGTCAGTACTTTGTGGACGGTGCAAGCAGCCTCTGGCGCTTTACTGATGATTCAGTTTTATAAGTTGATTAAAGAGGGCGCCAAGCCAAGAGAAGCGCTAAAACAAGCACAGATGTGGCTGCGTACCGTCACATACAGTCAACTCGCCGACTGGTATCAAGACTTGGCGGGTCAGCTAGAGGAAAGCGATCGCAGTGCTAGTGCATACCTGGGTTTTGAAGCGCTGATACTTCAAGAAAACCCAGATAAACTGAATTCGCCAGAGCCGCCTTATGCTCATCCCTATCACTGGGCAGCTTATACGATTTCTGGGTAATGGGTAATGGTAGAGTTTTGAGTTGTGAGTTATGAGTTTTAACTTAATAAGTACTTTGTTCTAACTCTTGGCTCCTAACTCTTAACTCTTAACTTTTATCAATTCCCAACTTCTTATGTATTCATCTCGCACAGTCCAAAGCATTTACACTGATGGAGCCTGCACTGGCAACCCCGGGCCTGGTGGTTGGGGCGTTGTAGTTTATTTTAGTGATGGCTCTATTTATGAAATGGGCAATTCTGAAGGCCATACCACGAATAATAAAATGGAGATGCAGGCGGCGCTTGCTGCCCTGAAACTCATCAAAACTCTTAACCAGCAAGAGCCTGTCATTATCTACACTGATAGCGAATACGTGATCAACGGTATTACTAAGTGGGTTAAAGGCTGGAAAAAGAAAGGCTGGAAAACATCCACAGGTACGGCAGTACTTAACAAAGACCTTTGGGAAAAGCTGGATGAATCTAATTCCAGGCTGGTTAAGTGGCAACACGTCCGGGGTCATGTTGGAATTGTAGGAAATGAACGCGCTGATGCGATCGCGAGGGCTTATGCTGCTGGGAAGACTCCATCGCTGCAACAAACACCAGTAGATGTGGCAGTTGTTACAGGAGAAACCGACAGGATCGAGATGCCATCAGGCACGCTGCGCGAACGCCAAACGTTACAATCTAGTAACTTATCCTCAGACCCCCCTACCCTGGATTTTGTCATGGTGGATTCTACCGCTTCCATTACAACCGATACCCTTGACAACATACCCCGCGAGGCAAGGGTCGTCCAACTCCGTAATTTAATAGAAACTATGCGAGTTGCTGATGAAATTGCCGCTAAAGGCTATTTCATAACTAGCTCTGAATTAGCCGATTTGATGGATGTCAACGCCAGTGCTGTCACAAGTCGCGGTGACGAATGGCGCTGGCGTAACTGGATTGTGTCGCGGGTGAAGCGCGAAGGTAATCAGATTCTCTGGCAGTTAGAGCGTTGGGATTTGCAAGTTAACCCTGACGAGTCGGATAATTCCGACCACGCCACTGAGTAGGCGCACTGATTGCAGACAAGAAAATCCGCAAGACGGCTAAAGGATCTGCCAGAGGGGAAAGGTAAAAGTAAAAGGGTAATTTTGAAAGGCCAAAAGTCTTTGGTTTGCCCTCGTTCCCAGGCGGAGCCTGGGAATGCTTAGTTTCCAGGCTCTGTTGGGGAATGCTTTTGCTTTCATAAGAGGGAGCGATCGCAAACAGCAAAAGTATGCGAATCGTCAGCAAAAACAAGTTCAACCCCAATGCTGCGGTGACTGGTGCTGACACATTCCCCAGCAAACGCCAAGAAAGCAGAACTAGAGAAGCCAGTAGGGGTATACCTTGGACAGACAGAAGCAGCCATAAATCGCCCCAAACCTGCGCTTTGGAGGACGCATCTTTGAGATCGAGCGATCGCCCCCACTCTTTCCAAGTTTCAGCTGCGCCCTCATACATCCGCACCTTCAACACCCTAGCGCCATCTAGAAAACCCACTTTAAAGCCAGCAGAAGCTATATTTCGAGCTAAGGTGACATCATCGCAAAAAGATGACCCAGCGCTGATATATCCGCCCACTTGGGCTAAAACTGATCTGCGGCACAAAAAGCACTGACCGTTAGCCATCACCCGTTCTGGTGAGTCGGGGTTGGTACCGCTGGGGTCAAACCTGTAAAGCAAAGTCATTAATAAGGCTGGTTGCAGCCACCACTCTCCTGGATATTTGAGGATGAACTGAGGCGAGAGGGAAACTAAATCATAACTCTCAGCTTCAGCTATTTTGACTAAGCCAGCAACTAAACCCGGCGTTGGCTGGGTATCTGCATCTATCCCCAAAAACCACTTACTCTGCTCAGAACTGTACAGAAAACCGTTATGCAATGCCCAAGGACGCCCCACCCAGCCAGAAGGGAGGGGGTCGTCGGTAATTAGACGAAAGCGGGGGTCTTGCTGTTGGGCAGTTTTGACTAATTCAGGGGTACCGTCCTGGGAGTTACTGTCTACGACAATAATCTCCCGGACTTCATAGCTTTGGCGACTTAAGCCAGACAGACACGGAAGTATGCGCTTTGCCTCATTTAGAGTTGGAACTACTACACTAACGGCAGCCAACATTTCTGGCGTCGGGGTCTGGGGTTCTACGGGAGGACGACGAGAAGGCCCTTTAAGCAGGCGTGACAATAGTATGAATGCTGCTGGGATTTGGATAAGCAGCAGCGCGATCGCGATCGCCCCCTGTACTGTAAGCCAATAGCTCACTTCACCCCTACTTTGACTGGTTCAACTGTGACTTCTGGCTTGAAGCTGGCGCTGGTTTCCGCTAATGCTTCTTCTACAGATACAGGTGCAGCCATCCACCAAAGGATCGTTGTAGGGACAATGCCTATTAACACACCCAAGAGTACTGGTACCCAAAACCCAGATGCAACGCTCAATATTGCTGCATAGCCGAAGTTACTCAGATATACTGCTAAGGGCAAGCCCAAATTTGAGCGATTCAATACAACTGTTGGCTTGTTTCTCCACAAGAATGCGGCGATAGACGTAAATACCACGCCAGTACCAAACCAACCAGCAAAGTTTTGATAGGGCATTCCAAAAAATCCACCTGGCTGTTCCCATAACCAGAAACGGATGCTTGTCTGGCTCATAGCAGGGTCAAGCACAAAGTCCCAGCAGGTGAGAAGCAAAGCACCCAGCGCGATCGCTCCCACTTCGCTTACCCAGGTTGACTTTTGACCAGTCTTTAGACCTGCGCGAGCAATTAAATAGGAAGACAAGCCAAGATAAAACCACGATAAGGGAATCGTGAAGGGCACTAGCCCAGCAATTTTGTATCCTAAACCGCTCAGATAGGCGTAGTGACCAAAGGGAAATCCCGTACTCGTTCCCAGTAGTTCGCTGCCCAAAGATAGAAAAACAGACGGTAACATGAAAGTCAGCCAGTGCCACAGCCCTAGCGTCCGGTAAGCGTAAATGGCAACAGCGGCGGTTCCCAAGAGGATATAAACCACCCCGCCAAGGGACATACTCCACTCAAAGACGGCGGGTCCCGCTGGCGATGAACTCAAAATTACATCGGCATTCGGTACAACTATCAGCAGCCCCGCCAGTCCAAAGGCCATTGATACAATATGCCCAATCATGCAGATGCGCTCGACAGTGACAAGTTGCTTCATTTGAAATACGACTCGATATCTTCTTAATAGTAGTTTACAAATGTTTGTCAACTACCCGGTCTTGGGGTGTGCCCCTATATATTTGGCTGGCAAAGAATTGGCCTAAAAAACCACGTTATAGCAATAAAATTTGACGATCGTCGGGATTTAAAGCTAAAATTGATAGTGCGAACGGGGACTAACATTGAATCCCTATTAGGGATTGAAATACCAACCCCCAGTCTTGCTAGCGGCTTTTCAATGAACTTGCAAGTCGGTTGCAAGGAAAGCTGGGAAAGCACTCCTGGCATTTCACCCGACGCTATCGGCAAGAGCCGCGCTGTACCAGACATGACTTTATTTGCTCGTCAAAACGCGAATATGGCGCTCCGCCCCGTTCAATACCGCGATATAGATGCGATAGAACGGCTTGTTGCGCTTGAGTTGGAGGCAGGCAATGCCAGTTCCTCAACAGCTCTGGTGGATAGGGAGTTACCGAAAGTAAGACAGTGGTACGGGCCACTGAAGTTTTTGAGTTTGTTTCCCAACCCCTTGCAGCACGCATTCTGCGTTTATGTGGCAGAGCAGGATAACCAAATTAAGGGGATTATCCAAGTTTTACCCTTCAATCGCAACCGCAGAACCTGGCGAGTAGAGCGAGTGCTGGTGGATGGGACAGATAGCGATCGCGACATTGGTTCGATGATGTTGCGCCACTGCTTCGAGACGATCTTGGAGGGCCACACTTGGTTGTTGGAAGTCAATATCAACAACAAAGAAGCTCTAGCTTTGTATCGGCAGAATGGGTTTCAGCCTCTAGCGCACATGACGTATTGGGCGATCGCTCCAGAACTGCACGATCAATTAGCCCAGCGGGAACCAGATTTACCTAACTTGCTGCCCGTAAGTAATGCTGATGCTGCGCTGCTGTATCAATTGGATACAGTGGCCATGCCGCCTCTAGTGCGTCAGGTTTTTGACCGCAGCAGCCAAGACTTCAAAACTAGCTTTTTGGGCGCTTTTGTGGATGGTTTGAAGCAATGGTTCGGCAACACTCAAACCGTCAGCGGCTATGTATTTGAACCTCAGCGCAAAGCGGCGATAGGTCATTTTCAGGTGCGTGCTTGCCGTGATGGTTCCCAGCCGCATATTGCTCATCTGACGGTACACCCAGCTTATACATGGCTGTATCCTGAGTTGCTGTCTCAAATGGCCAGGGTTATCCAAGCTTATCCGGCTCAAGCGTTACATCTAGCTTCAGCAGACTATCAGCAAGAACGGGAAGAATATTTAGAACAGTTGGGCGCAGAACGCATCGAACACACCCTGCTGATGTCTCGTTCTGTTTGGCATAAGCTTCGGGAGGCAAAGCCAAGCGCCTTAGAAGCCCTACAGTTGGCTGAGATGCTCCAAAGTCTCCAGCCATCGCGCAAACCCATACCCAGCCGTATTTCGTGGCTACAGTCGCTACCTAAGAACTCAAACGTTTCTTCGGCGAAGGATTTATCGAAATCGGTATCTCCGCCGCCTGCAAATGCGATGTCTGAGGACGCAGCACCGCCGCCAGAGCTGCCAAATGTTAGGGAATAGCTAATTAGGTTCATGGTTGATTGTTGATAGCCATGAACTATAAAAATGAGCAAATTTGAGTTTTGAGTACAAATGCCTGAAATTTCGGCACTGGGGTTGGATGTCGGTAGCAAGCGTATTGGCGTTGCTGGATGCGATCGCTCTGGTTTGATTGCTACTGGTTTAACTACAATTGAGCGCACTACCTTAAGTCAAGATATAGAGCAACTGCGATCGCTTATCATCGAACGTGGAGTGCAGGTGCTTGTAGTCGGTTTACCTTACACGATGGATGGGAATCTCGGTTCACAAGCGCGATCTGTGCAGAAATTCACCCAGCGTGTGGCAGCAGCTCTCAAATTGCCTGTAGAGTATGTCGATGAGCGGCTAACTTCATTTGAAGCTGAAGAATTATTGAAAGCCGAACAGCGATCGCCTTCTCGCAACAAAGGTTTAATTGACCGCAAGGCGGCTGCGATAATTTTACAGCAGTGGTTAGAGGATCGGCGAGCGAAGCCAGCGCCTAGTTTGTGAACAAAAAATTAGTGGGCGATCGCGCTTGAAAAATTGGCGATGATGAGAATTGCATTAAAGTTTCGCGATCGCAGGCTATCAATACCAAAGCGCAATTTCTTTCTCGCCACTAAGCGCTACAACCTACAGACTGCGTTTTTCTTAATCTTGCCAATCTCCATCCCGCGCAAAACACCAAATTAGATGGTATTATGGGAGATTGCTGCATTCTAGATATAGACTTTATCCATGACCCTGACGCAACAGCGCAAACACGAACTTATTAACGAGCATCAAGTCCACGAAACCGATACTGGTTCGGCGGATGTCCAAATCGCTATGCTCACAGAACGCATCAATCGCTTGAGCGCCCACCTAAAGAGCAACAAGAGCGATCATGCTTCCCGGCGCGGACTTTTAACAATTATTGGTCGCAGAAAGCGCCTGTTGGCCTATGTTCAGAAAGAAGACCTGTCTCGCTATCAAGCTTTGATTGCTAAACTGGGCATTCGCGGCTAGAGAGCATAATACTTTATGTCTGACGAACCAAAAAGCGTTAGCGAATCTTCCCAAAAAGATCGCTTACCGTTCGAGAAAGGCAAAAATCGCAAAAAAGTAGCTAAAACTCCCCCATCTGCACCTGCTACTGCTGCAAAGCAGACACAGCAAACAAAAGTCACAAAAGACGAAATGACAATTCCAGATGTGGTGAGCAAGCGCATGGCACGCCGCATGGCGCTGCTGTGCGGCGTTCCCACGTTTCTGGGTATGTTAACTTTTGTCGCCAGTTATGTAATCGTTAGCCACCACTGGCTCAAGTTGCCCAACATCGCAGTTCTCCTCGTGAGTATGGGCTTTTTTGGCTTAGGTGTGTTGGGGTTGAGCTATGGAGTCCTTTCTGCTTCTTGGGATGAAGAGAAACCAGGGAGTATTGTAGGGTGGAACGAGTTTACTACCAACTGGGGACGAATGACCGCAGCATGGCGAGGGGCGCGGCAAAAGGACGTTAGTAGTTAGTTGATTGTTCATTGTTCATTGCTCATTGGTGGCTACCATGAACCATGAACCATGAACTATAACCAATGACCAATGACCGCACAACAAAGGACTAGAAGATGGGTAGTACAAATGCACAGATATTCATAAATATCTGTGCATTTGTACTACCCTAGCCGCAGGCGAATTCTATAAAATCCCAGTTGTGCGCCAATGACCAAACAAATAACTTCACAGGGAATTTAACATGATTGTCGTAATGAAAAGCGGCACTCCAGAAGCCGAAATTGCTCGTCTTACTGGGGAACTCGAAACTTGGGGCCTGACACCTGAAAAGATTGTTGGGAAGCATAAGGTGGTAGTCGGTCTGGTTGGCGAGACAGTTGACCTAGATCCACTACAGATTCAGGAAGCCAGCCCTTGGATTGAAGAGGTGCTGCGCGTCGAAAAGCCGTTTAAGCGGGCGAGCCGCGAGTATCGCGGTGGTGAAGCAAGTGACATAGTAGTTAACACTCCTAACGGCGCAATCCACTTTGGCGAACATCAGCCTTTGGTAACTGTGGCTGGGCCTTGTTCGGTGGAAAATGAAGAAATGATTGTTGAGACTGCACGCCGCGTTAAAGCTGCTGGCGCTCAGTTCTTGAGGGGCGGTGCTTATAAGCCTCGGACTTCGCCTTATGCTTTCCAAGGTCATGGCGAAAGTGCCCTATCGCTTCTGGCGGCTGCGCGTGAGGCGACTGGTTTGGGTATTATTACCGAAGTTATGGATGCATCTGAACTGGGTGTAATAGCTGAGGTAGCTGATGTCATCCAAGTCGGTGCCAGAAATATGCAAAATTTCTCCCTTCTGAAGAAAGTAGGGGCGCAGGATAAGCCTGTGTTGCTGAAGCGCGGGATGGCGGCGACAATTGAAGATTGGTTGATGGCGGCTGAGTATATTTTGGCTGCTGGCAACCCGAATGTGATTTTGTGCGAACGGGGTATCCGCACGTTCGATCGTCAGTACGCTCGGAATACTCTGGATTTGGCGTGCGTACCCGTGTTGCGATCGCTCACTCACTTGCCAATTATGATTGACCCCAGTCACGGTACTGGCCGCGCGGAATATGTCCCAGCAATGGCACTAGCGGCGATCGCATCAGGCGCTGACTCCCTGATGATTGAAGTCCACCCCAACCCAGCCAAAGCTTTATCTGATGGCCCTCAGTCCCTCACCCCAGAACGTTTCGACCGTCTGATGCAAGAGATGGCTGTAATTGGTAAAGCAGTGGATCGCTGGCCCCAACCCGCTGTTGCTCTAGCCTAGTACATTACAAATCAAAAACAAAAAGACCCGGCTGAATCCAGCTGGGTCTTTCTGTTTAGTAAAAAAACGGGTTAACCTGGTATCGATTAACCCGCCAGTTTGGGAACGCGCACAGATCTTACTTTTGCAGAACTAGCTTAACGTTGGCATTTTGCAGACCACCGCGCTGCTTAACTTCTGCCAAGGTCTTGTTAACTGCATACTTCTGGTTGATCGAGTTGATCAGTTCAGTTTGGTTGTGCTTTTTGGCAACGCCCCACAGGTCGGCAATCAGGTCAAAGGAACCATCAGTGTTGCGAGACCAGCCCAAATCATATTCGCCTTCGAGAACTGCAACCAAGTCTGCACGAACGCGCTGGCCATTGTAGCCGCGTACATCTGCTTCGCTCTTGACGGAGATGCCCAGGTCGCGCAGAGAAGCCTTCAGGATTTCGGCATCGGTGATCTTGGTCCGCAGGGTGCTAAAGTGAGACATTCGGATTTCCTCCAGTAGAGATTGAAGATATACGACAACGTGGTTTTTTCGGTCGCGCCGCCTTATGAGAGAATGGGCGGCTTTTTTTGTAGCTGCTAGCAATTTGCTAGCCTTTCCTCCTGTTGGGAGCAGGAGAAAGCCTTTAGAACTCCAGTCGCTGGTACTCCGCGACGGAGGATGCAGCAGGTCGCGCTCGCTGTCTGGCCCAGTCCCGCAGGGCCGTCACCTGCTCGGTCATTGTCCGCGACAGTGGCAGAGTTGCTTTAATTGCTGCAATAATGTCCAGTTGGGTAAATTCCCGCTCCTGGGCAAACGCTTCGTACATTGCTGCAATTAGCCCCTGCTCAATTTCTGCCCCAGAAAATCCATCTGATACCTTGGCCAATTGTTCGAGGTCGAATCGCTCAAGTTCGCGCTTCCGTTTGGCAAGGTGAATTTTGAAAATTTCTTTACGCTCTTCGGCATTAGGCAGGTCAACAAAGAATATTTCATCAAAGCGACCTTTGCGGAGAAACTCCCCAGGCAAGCGTTCCACACGGTTGGCAGTTGCCATCACGAACACTGGCGAAGTTTTCTCTTGCAACCAAGTGAGGAACGAGCCAAAGATGCGGCTGGAAGTACCACCATCTGAATCCGCTGAACCTGATGTTCCCGCAAAAGCCTTATCTAATTCATCAATAAAGAGGATTGCAGGAGAAATCGACTCAGCCGTTTTTAGGGCGCCACGTAAGTTTGCTTCAGACCGCCCAACCATTGACCCATCATACACTCGACCCATATCCAGGCGCAGGAGAGGTAGTCCCCAAAGGCGGGCGGTTGTTTTCGCAATCAGCGATTTACCGCAGCCCGGTACACCCAAGATTAACATCCCCTTCGGTTGAGGCAGGCCATATTCCCTAGCTCTTTCTGTAAAAGCATTAGAGCGTTGTACTAGCCAGCGTTTCAGCTCTTCTAGCCCGCCGACAGCATCTATAGTCTCATCTTCTTCTATGTACTCTAAAATGCCATTGCGACGTATTAATTGCTTTTTCTCAGAAAGAATAATATCTACTTCTGCTTCTGTCAAACGCCCAGTTTTGACATGTGCTTTACGATAAACTTTCTCCGCTTCATCTCGCGTCAGACCCAACGCAGCTTTTAGCAGCTTCTCGCGAGTTTCCGTTGTAAGACGACGATTGCGAGTTTGATCTAGCTGATTTGACAAAACTTGGTTAAGTTCCGTTAGATCTGGTAAGGGGTAGTCTAGTACCACCACTTCTTTTTCTAGCTCAATAGGAACTTGTTGCACTGGCGACATCAGAATTATTATTTTCTGCGTGCCTTTAAACGACGCGATCGCATCCCTTATCCAGCGCGTTACTTCAGGTGAGTCCCTAAAGGGGTGTAAATCTTTAAATATAAAGATACCGGGATCGCGCTGCCTAATTACCCACTCAATAGCCGCCTGTGGCGAGACAGTATTGTGTTGAGTTACATGGCGCGGTTGGCCGTACTCGACAATTCCATGCGTTAGCGTCCAAACAAAAACTCTTCGCTGTTGGGGCCGATTTTGAGCAATCGTGGCAATTGTTCGTTCAGCCCGCTCTTCCTCAGAGGTAACGAGGTAGATTAGAGGATATTGAGCTTGTATTAGAATATTTAGCTCTTCTTGCATAACCTTCGACCTATTTAGAGACG
The DNA here is from genome assembly GCF_014695585.1 of Microcoleus sp. FACHB-831. NCBI lineage: Bacteria > Bacillati > Cyanobacteriota > Cyanophyceae > Oscillatoriales > Microcoleaceae > Microcoleus > Microcoleus sp. FACHB-831. The sequence continues at coordinate 39,988 of NZ_JACJON010000061.1, forward strand.
GCTCAACAACTGCCAAAACTCACCGAACACCCGAGCTAACTGTGCCTGCCTTAGCAGGGAACTAGATTTTCCTTTGGAAGCTTTTCAGCGAGTATACTTGGCTGATTTTCTAAGGTAACCATTTCTCCTTCTTGCAATACTACTGACGTAGCGCATTCAGGACAGCTATAGACTCGGTGCGTTCTTCCGTAGGATGCCTCTACTTCATCGACCAACTCTGGATGAGCCAGGTAGAAAGCTATTGCTCTTTCGACAATTGTTGACATGGTTTCCGTATCAACAGCTGCTCGAATTTTAAGCTGGCGATGGAGTTTTGGTGGAAGATACAACGTAACCTTTTGCTTATCTTGCATATAACTCTCAGTCGTTCTACCCGGGTATAGTAATTAGCTTATGGGCTTTACTCCTGGCTGTCAATACCTTAAGCCAGTATGACGTCAATATCTTAACATTCTGTTACATTCCGGGTGACGATCGGGAACTGGCGGATGAATGAAAGATACAGGCAACGGGGAAGTAAGTCTGCCAGGTAGCTTCGCCATTGCCGAAAAAAGGCACAGAGGAAGTAGGTTTGCCAGTGTCTATTACTTACTACATCTGCAAAAAAGATGCCGATGCTGGGGGGAGGTCTACCAGCAAAATACAAAGTGTTCCTACAGATGGGGTTTATGCCACCCTAAAGAACGAGCAATTGCTTAGTAAATTTTTGATTATGACTTGTGCCTTAGCAAAGGTAGCCTTTGGTTTTGCACTTGCTTTAAGCGTCTCCAGTTGCCAACCTTCCGAAAGAACTGCATCAGGAACCTGGAAAACCTATAATAACCAGCGTTATGGCTTTGAGTTTCCCTATCCCAGTAACTGGGTGGCGTCACCCATGCCCGATAATCGGGATGGGCAAGCATTTAGCGATCCGCAGAACTCAGCCGTAGAGATCCGCGCTTGGGCAGGTCAGCGCTTGCCCGACAATGGAAGTTTAGGCGCATATTACACCCGCAGAACAAAAGGCCATAAAAAAGATCGCCCAAAACATTCAAAACAGAACTTGACAACCAAGCAAGGGGTGACAGGAGAACTGCAAGTAGACATAAATTCAGACACCAGTTTTATGACCCTGACACTTAGACAAGGGCAAATACAGTACAACTGGCAAGGGCGATCGCCTAGCCAGGAATTTCCCGACTACTACCGCTTCTTCTACTACATCGCCACTGAGTACCGAGTCCCACCACCTCCGAAATAACATCCTCAGAATGCTGGCGCAGCTGGGATGATGGAGCAGAAATAGCTGCTTAATAGATTATTTGACAAAAGCTTGTAACGTCTATTGCCACTCTGCTTCAACGCTAAACCTAAAGTTATGGATAAGCGCGTATCTTTAACATAGGATCGGTCTGATCGCGATACTTTATCCTTTCAAGTCATCCAATTAAGCAATTTTTCCTTATCATCAGTGCCGTTACAACCCATGTCCTCTGAAACCGCATCCCCTCAAAATGTGTCCCCAGAATCTCAAATCTTACGGATTTTGATTGTGGAAGACGACCCGATGATGCAGCTAGGCTTAGAGCAATCATTAGCTGCTCACCCGCAGTTCAATATCGTGGGACAGGCTGAAGATGGCTACTTAGGCGTCGAAGCGGCGCTTAGATTAAAGCCAGATTTAGTAGTAATGGATATTGGGTTGCCGCGCCTAGACGGTATTGCCGCCACGCAGCAGATTAAAGCAGCGCTACCTAATGTTCGCGTAGTGATGCTGACATCCCACACAACTGAAACTGAAATTATCGCTGCTCTTTCTAGCGGTGCAGACGCTTACTGCATCAAGGGAGCGAGTGTAGACAGATTGCTAGCAGCGATCGCCGCTGCTCAAGAAGGAGCAACCTACCTCGATCCGCAAATTGCACGACGAGTCATTGACAATCTCAAACCGCCATCTCCCAACAGCAACATCGCTAATTTATCCCAGCGAGAACTAGAAGTGCTGAAACTGATGGTAGACGGATTAAGCAATCCAGAGATTGCAGCTAAACTCTACCTCAGCCCCAACACCGTAAAAACTCACGTTCGCGGAATTATGAATAAATTATCAGTTGACGATCGAGTTCAGGCGGCTGTTGTAGCGCTCCGTAGCGGGCTGGTGTGAATAGGCTAAAGATTATAAATTCCTGTAATTAAAAATGGGGATTTTAGCTCAACATCAGGAATAGGTGACGCTAGGGCAACTTATAAGCAAATTTTTGGCTTTTTCCCCATTAATTTATTTGTTTTGCACTCTTTTTCCCTCTGCCCAAATCCCTTAAAAACACAGGGTAAGAAAAGGTAAGAGATTATTACTACGCAAGGGGTAATGTAAACCAAAAAGTTGCTCCGGCTCCGATGCTGCTTATGACGCCAATTTTGCCACCGTGAGCCTCTGTAATTTGGCGGCAAAGATATAAGCCTAAGCCGATGCCAGTCGAACGTCTAGCATGAGAGCCACGAACATAAAGTTCAAATAAGCGATCGCTCGCTTCTTGGCTCATACCAACCCCATTATCTTCAATGGTGCAGTACATCATCTTTTCCTGTACTTTGGCTGTGAGAATCAAATGAAGTCCAGGGGGGTTGTGGTTCAAAGCATTGCTAAGCAAGTTTTCAAACACGCGCCGCAACTGAAGAGGATCGGCATTTATGAGAGGTAAATTTTCTGGTACGAGATTCGTTAATGTTGCTTGATTTTTAGCTAACAATGGCTCGAAATCTTCAACAATTCCATTCACTAATTGGCTTAATTGCAATGGTTCTTGCTGGAGTACTACTCCCTTAATTTCAGCAGCATGAACATCTAGCAGGGAGTTAATCATGCTAAGTTGGCGATCGCTACTTTGAACCATCCTCTCTAAAATGCGACGATCTACTGGGATGGAAGATGGGGGATTAGCAATTACCGATGGAGATAAGTCTTGCCGAGTTCCTACTTCGCTATTTAGTAAATTCTTTAATACCATTAACCAACCCATTACAGGAGTCCGCAAATCGTGGGTGACTGCGTGTAAAAAGATATCTTTTACCTGATTAAGTTCCTGAAGTTCGGCAACTGCTTGTTCTAACTGAGCTGTTCGCTCTTTTACAGTACGATCCAAAGTAGCAGTAAGAGCTTGCTCTTGTTCGTATAGTTGGGCTTGATGAATAGCGATCGCTACCTGCGTTGCCAATTGCTCTAATAACTCAATTTCCATTTGTTTCCACTGGCGCGGTGATGAGCATTGATTAGCCACTAAGACGCCAAACAAATCCTCGCCTAGCATAATTGGTACAGCAAGAGTAGCCTTGATTTGATGTTGTCTATAATGTTCGGCAACTGTGGGAGGGACTTCTACCTCGCTTGTGTCGTCAACTACTCGGACGCGATCCTCTTCAAATAAAGTTTTAACTATGGAAAGATGGCTGCCATCTTCAACTTTCCATCCTAGTATAGATGGCCAAAAAGAATTAACAGATTCGGCAAGCACTTCACCACAAGAGTGAGTATTAATTTTACTGATGTAGACGCGATCGCATTGCAGAAATTCTCTAATTTCCTTAACAGTAGTGTTGAGAACTTCATCCAAATTAAGACTGCGGCGAATACGCTCTGCAATTTCTGCCAAAAAGCGATCGCGTTGGGCAGCAGCTAGCAATTGCTCCTCGAAAAGCTTACGGCTAGTTATATCGTGACTTACCGCTAGCACGCACTTACTACCATCAAATTTGATAACTTCTGCTGACAGCAACGCTACGCGCACTTCACCTGACTTGTGATAAAACTGATATTCCTGATTGCGAACTACTCCCTCACGATCCAAAAGATTTCTGAATCTAATGCGATCTTCTAAATTAACCCAGATACCTAAATTCACACTTGTATTCCCGATCGCTTCTTCGCGCTGGTATCCGGTACTCCATACAAAACTATCATTTACGTCAATATAACGGCTTTCTTCTAATGTAGTAATAGTCATAGGATCGGGGCTAGAACGAAAAGCACATCTGAATTTTTCTTCAGACTCGCGCAGCGCTACTTCCCTAGCTTTTCGCTCAGTAATATCGTGGTTGATAGCCAACAAACACTTAACACCATTCAACTCGATTATTTCTGCTGAAAGCGACCCTACCAACACGTCGCCCGACTTACTGCGAAACTCAAATTCAAGGTTGCGGACAAACCCCTGCTTTTGCAACAGATGTTTTAGTTTGTTACGCTCTTCCACATTCACCCAGATATTTAGGTCAAAGGCGGTTCTTCCTATCGCCTCATGACGTTCGTAACCGCTGGCGCGAACAAAATTATCGTTTACTTCAATATATCGACCGTCTTCTAACGTGCTGATGGTAATAGTATCTGGGCTAGAATGGAATGCTTTAAAGAACTTCTCTTCAGACTCGCGTAGCGCTTCCTCGGCTTGCAACTGTTCGGTAATATCAAAAGCTGCACCAATTACGCCAGTTACTTCCGGGTTATGGTTTTTAAGCGGGCGATACCAAGATTCAAATGCTGAACCGTTTATTTCTACTCTAGAAGTGAATTCTTCACCATTCAGAGCGCGGCGACTGTTTTCTAATATTTGCGGACTGTCAGAAAACACCTTAAACACGGACGAACCAACAACTTCACCAGGCTTTAGTCGCAGCGCCTCTAGTAGTTCGCCTTCTGAAAAGGTGAAAATCCCTGCGGCGTCTAATGCCCATAGGGTAATGGGTGCATTGGCAACAACAGTGCGAAGACGTTCTTCGCTTTCTTGAAGAGCTTTCTGAGCGCGATCGCGTTCGGCAATCTCAATTTTAAGTTGAGCGTTAGCCTCCCTTAGCGCCGCTGTCCTCTCTTCAACTCTCAGTTCTAATGCTTCGTTGGCTTGTTGCAGTGCAGCTTCCACCTGTTTGAGATGAGTAATATCTCTCCCAACCGACTGGAATTCAACAAAGTTGCCAGAGTCGTCAAATATAGCGCGATTAGTCCATTGCTGCCAGCGAATTTCTCCTTGGATTACTACCTGATGCTCAATCGTTTGTACGGGATTTTCTAAGTTGAGAATGGCGAGCGATCGCGCCACTTTTTCTCGATCTTCTGCACAAAGAAGCGCGAAAAAGCTTTTCCCGATTAGCTCTTGACGTTGTTTGCCAAAATAGCGACAGTGAGCTTCGTTGACGAAAGTAATAGTGCCATCTGGCAAAAAACGGCTGATAAGTTCTGTCTGATCTTCAACGATCGCTCGATAGCGTGCTTCTACCTTAACTCGCTCTGTAATGTCGTTGCCAATACAAAGAATTTCGCTAAGTTCGCCATTTTCATCCAGAATTGCTTTGTTAGTCCACGCCACCCAAACACTTTGCCCGTTGCGACAAATATTTTCATTTTCATTTCGCTTGTACTGCTCTGGGTGATGAATAATATCTTGTATCGTGGCGTATAAATCCCGCCCGGAAGTATCTTTCTGTGGAACAATTGTTCCCACAGCATTTTGCCCTAATATCTCCGCTTCCTTGTAACCGAAAAAACTTTCTGCGAATTCGTTGAAAAATGTAATTTTGCCCCTCTTATCCAATCGCAAAATAATGCTATTTGCGCTTTGGACGAGTTCCCGATACTTAACTTTTTCCTCTAGTAATGCTTGCTCTGTGTGCTTGGCTTTATCAATTTCTTGGCATAATTGCTCGTTAGCTTGCCTTAACTCAGATGTGCGTTCCTCAACTCGGATTTCTAGCTCGTCTTTAGCTTTCTTCAGCGCTGCTTCTGTCTGTCTAAGAGCAATAATGCCGCCAATATTAGCTGCCATCGTAGTTAAAACGGCTTCTTCATCTTTGGACCATCGGCGCTCAGAATGGCAATCATCAAACCCGACAAAACCCCAAAGTTTTCCGCTAACGGGAATGGGAACAATTAATATCGATAAAATACCCTGTGGTTCTAATAGTTTCCTTTCAATATCTGATAGCTCTCGCGTTAAACCACTGCTGGTTTTTCCGTGAGTAAGAGCGTCTTCCCATCTGCTGATGTCAAAAGCATCTCTTGTAAGGTTCTGCAAGTTAGGATTATTTATTTCAGTGCTGACACTAGAATGTGCCCATTCAAACCGCTGGCTTACTGAAGTTTCCCCTGTTTGCGGATGAGGATGAATCTCCAAAATATATACTCGATCCACACCACTTACTCGCCCTAGCGTTGCTAAGGCGAGATTGATTCCTGTGGCATAATCACCGCTCGTCAGCAGTTGGTTAGTTGCAAGGGCGACACCTTGCACGAGGCTTTGTTCAGACCGTTCTGCTTCAGGCAACTCAAATTCTACAGGGCGCGGAATTTGAATTTGGCTTCTAGTTTGCTCCACCTTTTACCCTCGATTTCAGCGGTCAACTCGATTTTAGATTGTAGATTCTAGATTTGCGATCGCTGTTGTTTTTCCTTAATCCCCCCCAAGATGGGAATCTAAGATTGCTGGGGGGATTGATCGACGAGCAAAGTTTGATATACTAAGAATCTGAAAATAAGGCGACATAGCCAAGTGGTAAGGCAGAGGTCTGCAAAACCTCCATCCCCCAGTTCAAATCTGGGTGTCGCCTCTTAATCGAGTAAACCTACTAAATCTCCCTCACCGGGAATTACCTCACCGATAGCATAAGCAGCGATCGCTTGTGATTCAAAATAGGTAATGGTTTCCTCTGCCTGCTCTGGTGGTACGAGTAGGACAAACCCAATGCCCATATTGAAGGTGTTGAACATGGAATCGCGGCTAACGCTACCTTGTTCGGCTAACCATTGAAAAATTGGTGGAATATCCCACGCTTGGGAATTAATCTGGATAGATTTACCTGGCGGAAGACACCGAGGCAGATTTTCTGGCAACCCGCCACCCGTGATGTGCGCCATACTGTGGATGGTAATCCCAGCCTTGCGTGCTGCTAGAACGGGTTTTACATAGAGGCGAGTCGGAGTTAACAAGACTTCCCCTAAACTTTTACCCTCACTAAAATCAACCTTGTCGTGTAAGTTAAAGCCGCGATCGCTGACAATTTTCCTTACCAGGCTGAAGCCGTTGCTATGAATACCCCCGCTGGCTAAGGCGATCGCTACGTCCCCTACGTTTACCTGGGAACCATCTAAGATCTGGCTTTTTTCTACAATTCCAACGCAAAAACCTGCCAAGTCATACTCCCCAACTTGGTAAAAACCTGGCATTTCTGCTGTTTCTCCACCCAACAGCGCACACCCCGACTCGCGACATCCCCGCGCCACCCCATCAACAACCTGAGTTAGCTGCTCTTGGTTCAGCTTGCCGCTGGCTAGGTAGTCCAAGAAAAATAAGGGTTCTGCTCCGCACGTTAAAACATCGTTTACGCACATCGCCACCAAGTCGATACCTACTGTGTTGTGGCAATTCATATCAAAAGCCAGCTTTAGCTTCGTGCCTACACCATCCGTCCCTGAGACTAAAACAGGTTCGTTGTAGCCTGTGGGCAACTGAAACCAACCGCTAAAGCCGCCAAGTCCACCCAATACCTCTGGCCGATGCGTGCTTTGCACCAGACTACGGATTTTGTGTACAAAAGCCCGACCTGCCTCTACATCTACACCTGCTTCTCGATAATCCATAACTACCAAAAGAATGAGCGCCGCTCGACAGGTGTTATTTTACGCCACTGCTATCCCAGAGTGAGCGATCGCGAAACTGCGCTATTTTATCCCTGCATTCTGATAAGAGATCTCAACCTATTCCGATGGCTTCTTTTATCACAATTTTATAAATGGCAGACTTACGTCAATTATGTAAAGTTTTGTTAAGTTTTTTTAAAAATATGACAATCAGCCAATCAGGCAAAAACTCAGATGCTAAGGGGGATGCACCGAAAATCAGGGGGTCAAATTTCGATGAATTTGCGCCTAAATCGTGGTAAATACCGATCCCCAAGCTAGAAACTTCATGGTAGTCTGTTGCAGTTCCACAACCAGGGTGGAAAACGGAACGAGTACGAGTTAGCTACACAGTTGAGCTGTTTTGCCAGTCTACCTGCAATGCTCAACCTCGACTTTCAAGTAAGTTTCACACCGGACACATGAATTATCGATTTTGGAGTAGCCTTATTGCTGCCTTGTTAACTACTGCCTTTGGTGCCACATCACCCAGTCATGCCGAAACTGCCCAAGCCGTTAACTTTTCAAGAGTAACGCCGTCGGCTAAATCGGTTCTTAGCAAGCGAGGCGTAGGCAAGATTGTTGTGCAACAGCCTGAAGTTTTTCAGGTGGCACAAGATCGGCCCCAACAAGCAACTGAGGACAACCAGGCAATTGCTAAAATCTTGGCTCATAGCTTAGATGGGCAGCAGGCGGCAACGCTGTATGTCCGCAACATTCCAGTTTTGACGTTTCTAAGCCAGAGTATCGACCCAAGTGGGCGTATCAAGATGGGAGAAACTGGAGATGGCGGGCGGAGCGTTTCAAGAGCGAGGCGTAATGCTGAAAAGCCTTGGAAAGGCGTCTTACAGCCAAAGGAGATGGAGCAGCTCCCTGGAGCGTTGGATAGTAATAAGCCTGAAGAAGATCCGGTACGCCGTGGAGAAGCAGTTGCGGCGCGGATCAACGAACTGAGTCGAAAAAAGGTCGATGCTGAGACAATAAACGTTAGTTGGAAGAGCGGGCGTACCTACGCGATCGCAGTAGCAGGCGAAGAGTTAGTACAGATAGACGCTAAAACAATTTTGGCAGATACCACCCATAACGAAGCTAGGGATGCGCTGCAAGCAACAAATAGACTCCGCCGCCTCATAGGAAACGCTCTACCGCTGAGAGCGATCGCGCGTACACCTAACGCCCGATTGGTAGATAAACCCGTAGTTAGTGCGGTAGATAGATTTATACTTCCTACACAACCAAGGTTCGTCGAAAGGGTTCGTTACCAACTTCGTGGTTTAGCATCTTGGTACGGGCCTGGATTTGATGGTAATCGCAGTGCCAGTGGTGAAATCTACCGCCAGAATCGTATGACCGCTGCCCACCGCAGTTTACCCTTTGGCACGAAAGTGAGGGTGACAAACCTCAAAAATGGTCGCTCTGTAGTTGTGCGAATTAACGATCGCGGCCCTTTTATAAGAGGCAGGGTTATCGATCTCTCAGTAGCCGCCGCCAAAGCTCTAGGATTTATGAAAAGTGGCGTCGCGCCTGTGCGGATCGATGTTTTAGGCAAGCAACAGGTAGTTTCTGTTGATGAAAACTAGCTGAAACCCTCAAAATTTATCAGTTACCAGTGTTGAGCGATGAGTTAAAAGAAAAGAGTGATGAAAGTGGTCGATCTTCCTCTTTTATTCAATACTTAACGCTCAACACTATTGAAGGGGGGTTTTGTGCGTCTGTTTAAAACAACAGCAGGGATGCGCTGCTACTTGGGTTTGTATGGGCACAGCAAGAAAATCGGCTTTGTGCCTACGATGGGAGCTTTGCACGTTGGGCATCTTAGTTTAATCCAAGGTGCAAAGGCGCAGAATGATATCGTCATTGTCAGTATTTTTGTCAATCCGCTACAGTTTGGCCCAGCAGAGGATTTTGATAAATACCCGCGCACGTTTGAACAAGATTTAAAACTGTGCGAACAGAGTGGGGTTGATGCAATTTTTGCTCCCACCGCTGAGGAATTATATGGACTGGGGACTTGGGATAAAGGGGTAGTAAATGCGAATCCCCAATTGCCCATAACTGTGAGCGTTGTTCCCCCAAAAAGCATGACAGATGTTTTGTGCGGGCGATCGCGTCCGGGGCATTTTCAAGGTGTGGCGACCGTTGTAACTAAGCTGCTTAACATTATTCAGCCTACAAATGCCTATTTTGGCCAAAAGGATGCTCAACAGGTGGCGATCGTGCGGCGTCTGGTGGCGGATCTGAATTTGCCCACTGAGATTATGACTTGTCCGACGGTACGCGAGACATCGGGACTGGCTTACAGTTCGCGCAACCAGTATCTCAACCCTCAACAGAAAGAGCAGGCGTCTGTTTTATATCGGGGATTGCAACAAGCTGAAAATGCATTTCGAGCGCAGAAACGCGATCGCGCTAGTCTACTTGAGGCGGTAAAGACAGAATTAGCCCTTGTGGCAGATGTACAAATCGAGTATGTTGAGCTGGTTGACCCAACTACATTAATGACTTTGGACAAAGTTGACGAAGCAGGGTTGCTAGCGATCGCCGCCCGAGTCGGCTCTACCCGCTTGATTGACAACATACTACTCAGAAACCGCCAGCCGATTGTGGCCATTGATGGCCCAGCCGGAGCGGGAAAATCTACTGTAACCCGTAAACTAGCACAAGCTTTGGGTTTGCTTTATTTGGATACGGGCGCCATGTATCGTGCGCTAACGTGGCTGGTTTTACAATCTCGAACGAGTGTAGATGATGAACCTGCGATCGCGGAGTTAGCAAGTTCTGCCCATATTCATCTAACTACTGATAAAGATACCCAAAATCTGACCCGCGTCTGGATTAACGGTCAAGAAGTTACCCACGAAATTCGCAGCCTAGAAGTCACTGGAAAGGTGAGTGCAATTTCCGCTCAGGCTGCTGTACGTCAGCAACTTGTAAAACAACAGCAGCTTTTAGGTAAGCAGGGGGGTATCGTCGCTGAAGGACGCGATATAGGAACCCACGTTTTCCCCGACGCCGAAGTTAAAATTTTCTTAACTGCTTCGGTACAAGAGCGAGCGCGTCGCCGAAGGGAAGACCTAAGCCGTCAAGGGCAGCCACTGGTGAGCCTAGAGCAGTTAGAGAAAGATATTAGCGATCGCGACCTTAGCGACAGCACCCGCACTATAGCGCCTCTGCGAAAAGCCGCCGACGCCATCGAGATTCAAACAGATGGTCTTAGTATTGCTGAAGTTACCGAGCGGATTGTCAACCTGTACAAACAGAAGCTGTTTTTGTCTCAACCCGATTAATCGAGCCGAGACAAGAGCGATCGCTCTTCAGAGAAAAAAAATTGCCTTTTTACACCGGAGACTCTTCCCCTGGGGTGGTATTTTGCAATAGCATCATGAGCTAGAGCCGTACCCGGTGAGGATTTCCTATCTGCGATTTGCGGCTATTTGGAGTTGAGGAGTTAAAAGACCTGTCGTGGGAAGCTATAGATCGTTTTTTTGGCAGCGAAGGATACCCATCGCTCTGGTTGCAGCCGCTTGTAGTTTTCTGATTGCTCTGATGCAGCCTTGGAATCGATTAGGAGAACAGGCGACAAGCCAGTCTCCAGCCGAACAGATTCAGATACAGAACGCAACGGGGGCACCTCTTGAGGCAAAAAACCCTAGTGCATTGAAAAATGAGGCGCTGAATAAGGCGCTGTCTAGATTAGAGAAAGAGACACGCCTGAGTTTCTATGTACCCGCACGGTTTCAAGCAAAAACTGTTAAAGAGGCGAAACTGAACAAGGGGGAAAAAGTCATTGCTCTGACTTTTGATGACGGGCCTTGGCCAAAATGGACTGAGCAGATACTAGACATCCTGAAGAAAAACAATATCAAGGCGACTTTCTTCTGGGTAGGGCAAGTTTTACAAGAATATCCTCATATTGCCAAGAAAGTGGTAGATGATGGTCACGCGATCGCCAACCATACTTGGCATCATTGGTATCGTCGCATGGACGAAGCTACTGCTGCGAGCGAGATCGACCGCACAGCAGACCTAATCTACAAGACTACGGGAGCAAGAACTTCTATATTTCGTCCTCCCGGGGGCATGATGAACAATGGATTAGTAGCTTATGCCCAAAAGAAGAATTACGTCATTGCTATGTGGTCCTCTGACTCCATAGACTATCGCCCTTTCTCTCCAGACAGGCTGGTTCATAATATGCTAAAAAATGCCAAACCAGGCGGTATTTTGCTGATGCACGACGGTGGAGGCGATCGCTCTCGCACTGTTAAGGCTTTGCCGAGATTAATTAGCGAACTCAGAAAGCAGGGCTACAAATTTGTCACGCTGACCGAACTCTTAGAAATGCAAGACAAAGAAGAAAAATTGGTAACAGCAGCGAAACCTGCGATCGCTACCCCCGCTACTCAAGAAGCTTCGCCAAGAGGTGATGGCGATTCCAACTCGCAGGCCGGAAATTAGGCTTGTTCTTGTGTTATTAGCTTATAGGTAGCGCGAGCCTGACGGGGAGCCAGAATTTGCCTTTCTGTTAATCAGCTAATAGCAGTATTTAATCTAAAATCGCAATCGAGGAGTGTAGGAGAACTTAGGTGGCAAAGGTTAATTGGTTTGTTTGGCGGCGAAGGATAATGCTAGGTGTGGCAGCCGCCGTTTGTAGTTTTATCGTTAGTCTGATTTTGCCTTGGAACCGACTGGACTACCAGGCAATTTCCTACCCTGCTACCCAACAAGTCCAGACCCAGAAACAAGGTGAAGATGTTGCTTCTGTAGCCTCCTGCATTGGTAGCAATAGTGCAGATGCACAAACGCACTGTAATAACTTGAACGCAAAGCCGAATGATGCCTTTAGGAAGCTGATCCAGCGTTTGGAACAGCAAGCTAAAGAGGCGCGACTTACTTTTGGCGTACCAAAGCAGTTTCAGGGTAAGACTCTTGAGGCGGTAACACTAACCAGTCAGGAAAAAGTAATTGCCCTGACGTTTGATGACGGGCCTTACCCGGAATATACGCCGCCCATACTAGACATTTTGAAGAAAAACAACATTAAGGGGACTTTCTTCTGGATCGGACAAAACTTGAAGGCTTTTCCCGAACTGGGTAAGCAAGTTGTAGCTGAAGGTCACGCTATTGGCAATCACACTTGGCACCACTGGTATAAGAATATGAGTGCTGCCGTAGCGGCAAGGGAAATTGAGGACACGACCGAACTGATTTATAAAACTACAGGTGTCAGGACTTCTCTATTCCGGCCACCCGGAGGCTACCTGTACAACGGAGTGGCTGACTACGCCAAAAAGAAGAATTACCTAGTTGCTATGTGGTCGGCTGATTCTAGTGACTATAGCCGCCCTGGTGTTGATAAGCTGGTGAACAATGTGATGAGGAATGCCAAGCCTGGGGGTATGGTGCTGATGCACGACGGTGGGGGCAATCGAGTTAACACTGTTAAAGCTTTACCGATAATCATCAATAAGCTCCGACAACAGGGCTACAAGTTCGTGACGGTATCCGAATTGTTTGAACTGCAAGAGAAGGAACAGCTAGCAGCGACGGAAGCTAAGAAAGCTGCTAGCGCTACTGGTGCGATTGAAAAACCTTTGAGCGATCGACAAGACGCTAGTTCTGTGCAGTAAAGTTGCTTGTATAAAATATTGCCCTCAGACTACAAGCATGGGGCTAAATAAAGGAAGCCCGCCTTAATGGCGGGCTTTATCAATTTATAGGAGCGCGGTTCGGTTGCTTCCGCGTCTACTGGGCTGGAGTCAGCACCTTCTCAGCAGGCTCATCAGCGCTAGCTTCAGGTGAATTAGCTTCACTAGGAGGTACTACCTGCCAGAACTGGGGCAGATACTCAGACCAGTTGGCTAAAATTGTCTTTGCCTTCTGGCTGCCAGTCCGGTCAGCGTGCAGCTCAATCAGTTCTTTTAACTGCTGTTCGCCAGCAGGAGTTACCACCCGCTGAGTCTTGACAATCTCTCGGTTAACCTTGTCAGAGAAGCTACCATCTTCATCCAAGAAGTACGCCAAACCTCCGGTATGGCCAGCACTAACGTTACGACCAACCTTGCCTAAGACAACGATAACGCCGCCTGTCATATATTCACAGCAGTGGTCGCCAGCACCCTCAATTACTGCCTGACCCTTAGAGTTGCGGACGGCAAAGCGTTCGCCAGCTAAACCGTTGGCAAACAGAATACCGCCCGTAGCTCCGTAGAGACAGGTATTGCCAACAATCACGTTTTGTGAAGCGTTGTAGTTAGCCTCGGTCGGTGGCTTAATGATAATCTCGCCACCGTGCATTCCTTTAGCCACGTAGTCATTTGCCTCTCCTTCCAGGTACAAATTCATACCAGGAAGGTTGAATGCTCCAAAGCTCTGACCGACACTACCTTGGAATTTGAGAGTAATTTGTCCTTCAAACCCAGTGTTACCATACACAGATGCGATCGCGCCCGACAGCCGCGCCCCAATTGTCCGGTCTGTGTTTACCGCCCGAATTGTCTTGGTCACGCTACCCTGGTCGCGAATTGCAGCCTGAATCTCCGCATCAGCTAGCAACTCATCATCCAAAACTGGCCCGTTACTATGTACTGGTTCGTGATTCAACCACGAACGATTCTCCCGCGTATCGGGCAACTTGGTGATGCAGTCGAGATTAAGCGCTGCTGTTTTAGTTAGCTTAATGTCTTCCCGAACCCCCAGCAAATCAGCGCGACCGATGATTTCGTTCAAAGAACGATAACCCAACCGTGCCAACAGCTGCCGCACTTCTTCCGCCACAAAATAGAAGAAATTAACGACGTGTTCTGGCAATCCTGGGAAACGCTTCCGCAGGTTTTCCTGTTGAGAAGCTACTCCCACAGGGCAATTATTAGTGTGGCAAATCCGCGCCATGATACACCCTTCGGCAATCATAGCTACAGAACCGAAGCCATACTCTTCGCCACCCATTAACGCCCCCATGAGGACATCCCAGCCAGTCTTGAAACCGCCATCTACGCGGAGAAGGACGCGATCGCGCAATTCATTCTCCATAAGCACGCGATGCACTTCTGTCAAGCCCAATTCCCAAGGGCTACCCGCGTGCTTAATCGAACTCAGCGGCGATGCTCCAGTCCCCCCGTCGTGGCCGGAAACCTGGATAATATCTGCATTCGCCTTAGCTACGCCAGCAGCGATCGTACCAATACCAACTTCAGCCACCAGCTTCACAGATACTCCCGCCTTCGGATTAATCTGGTGCAAGTCAAAAATTAACTGCGCCAAATCCTCGATGGAGTAAATATCGTGGTGCGGTGGAGGAGAAATCAGCGTCACCCCAGGCTTTGAGCGTCGCAGCATCGCAATGTACGGGCTTACCTTCGTCCCAGGTAACTGGCCGCCTTCTCCTGGCTTGGCACCTTGGGCAATCTTAATCTCAATCTGCTTAGCGCTCATGAGATATTCGGGAGTAACTCCAAAACGACCGGATGCTACCTGCTTGATAGAACTAGAAGCCGTATCGCCTTTCTTCAACCCTTTAAGATGCGGCAGCAGTTCGGAATGACCCATCTCGTCAACATCGTCCAGAACTTTGTAGCGAACTGGGTCTTCGCCACCTTCGCCTGAGTTTGACTTGCCGCCGATGCGATTCATAGCGATCGCCAGCACCTCATGCGCTTCCCGCGACAATGCTCCCAACGACATACCGCCTGTAGCAAAGCGCTTGACGATGCTCTCAACAGTCTCTACTTCCTCAACCGGAATAGATGCGCGATCGCTGTTAAACTCCAGCAAATCCCGCAACGCCGTTATCGGGCGTCCCGCCAATTGCTTTTTGTAAACCTCGTAGTGGTCGTATGCCTTACCCGCCACTGCTTTATGCAGCGCCTTAGCCATTTCTGGGGAATTCATGTGATACTCCCCACCAGGGCGATACTGAACGAAGCCAAAATTTTCTAACTTCTTCCGCGTCAGTTCGGGGAAAGCCGCCGAGTGGAATGAGATTACCTCAGTCGCTAGTTCCCTAGTTGTAATGCCACCCAGCCGCGACGCCGTACCAGCAAAACCCAACTTCAGTAAATCCGAGCCAATACCAATCGCCTCAAATATTTGCGCTCCGTGATAGCTAGACAGCAGCGAAATTCCCATCTTCGATAGGATTTTCAACAAACCATCTTCTACAGCCTTGCGATACTTCTTCTGAGCATCGCCGATGGCAGTCTTAGCAATTTTGCCCCGCTCCATCAGCGCTTGCGTCTTAGAATCAGACCACCAACTGCGAACCGTTTCTAAAGCCAAATAAGGACAAACTGCACTCGCTCCGTAGCCAATCAAACAAGCAAAATGGTGGGTACTCCAGCACTGGGCTGTATCGACAACTAGGGATGCTTTGCAGCGCAAACCTTGACGGATCAAGTGATGGTGTACTGCTCCCACAGCGAGCAGGGGAGGAATATAACTCTTTTCCTCACCCAAAGCCCCAGTGCTTCTGTCGCTCAAGATTAGGATCTTCTTACCGTTTTGCACAGCATCAGCAGCACCTCTGCATAATGCCCGCACTGCTGTTTCTAGACCTTCCGGCCCAGCAGCAATATCAAACAAAGTTGACAAAGTTGCCGTTTCCAAACCAGAGGTGCGAACGCTCTCCAGTTCTGCATCGTTCAACACAGGAGAATTCAGCTTTAACACCCCTGCGTACTCTGCTTTTACTTCAAGCAGATTTGCGCGATCGCCTAGCGACATCGCCAGCGACATTACCATTCCCTCTCTCAGAGGGTCAATCGCCGGATTCGTTACTTGGGCAAAGCGTTGTTTAAAGTAGTCGTAAAGCAAGTGCGGCTTTTCCGACAAAACGGCTAAGGGAATGTCATCACCCATGCAGAAAGTAGGCTCCTTCCCGCTAGCTGCCATCTCAGTAATGACCATTTCTACATCTTCTGTTGTGTAGCCAAAAGCCATTTGATTTTGCAGAAGCGCCTGTCCTTCCAGCTGAGTAGCCTCGCCAAACGGTTGAGCGGCCATTGTTTGCCGATGTGCAGACAGCCATTCCCCATAAGGTGCAGAGGACGCAATCCGCTGCTTAATCTCCCAGTTTTTCTGTATTTCGCCGTTTTCCAGGTCAACAGCAATCATTTGACCGGGGCCGAGACGACCTTTCTCCAATATTTCGGCTTCTGGCAGTTCCACCACACCAGCTTCCGAAGCTACTACAACATACCCATTCTTGGTGATGATGTAACGAGCTGGACGCAAGCCATTCCGGTCTAGAGTTGCCCCTACCTTCTTGCCATCGCTGAATACAAGCAGAGCTGGCCCATCCCAAGGTTCCTGTAGGCCGTTGTAGTATTCATAAAAATCAACAATTTCTGGGTGATTTGCCAAATCTGGCTGATTTTGGTACGCTTCCGGCACCATAATCATCATCGCTTCCATCGGGCTGCGCCCAGAGCGCACTAGCAATTCTGCCACGTTGTCTAACGTTGCCGAGTCGCTGTTATCTATGTGGACGAGCGGCTTTAGATCGTTAATGCGATCGCCCCAAATTGGATGGTCGAGTTCTGCTTCTCGTGCCATCATCCAGTTGATGTTGCCTAGCAGCGTATTGATCTCGCCGTTGTGTCCCAGCATACGCATTGGTTGAGCTAAAGGCCACTTGGGCATCGTGTTTGTGCTAAAGCGTCGATGATAGACTGCAAAAGCACTTTTATACGCTGGATTTTTTAAATCTGTGTAAAACTCTCCCAGAACCGCTGAACGCACCATGCCTTTGTATACTATGGTGCGGCAGGAAAAGGAACAAAAGTAAAAATCCGAGGTATCAAGGCTCTCTTGTGGGCTGCGCATGGCGGGCTGGCTGCTGACGGCTGGCCAGCTATCGCCGCCTCCTGAAGATAGAGCTTTGACAATTCGGCGACGAGCTAAATATAATTGCCGCTCCAGTTCATCTCCCTTTAAGAGCGGGGAAGCTACTACCACCTGTTCAATCTGGGGCTGCGTCCGCGACGCTTGCACTCCTAGCACTTGAGGTTGCACTGGCACGACTCGCCAGCCTACTATATCTAATTTCTCTTCGGTGAGTATTTTTTCAACAACTTGGCGGGCTGCGATCGCTGCTTGGGCATCTTGGGGTAAAAACATCATACCCACCCCTACCCGTACTGCCGTCGGCAAATGAACGCCTTGTTCGGCAAATGACTGAGTAAGCAGTTCCCAAGGGATAGCGGTCATCAACCCAGCTCCATCCCCCGAATCCTTATCAGCACTACAACCGCCCCGGTGTTCTAGACAAGTCAGGGCAGACAATGCTTGCTCAACCAACAAATGGCTGGCTTCTCTTCTCTGAGAAGCAATAAAGCCGACGCCACAAGCATCCCGTTCCTCGACCAACCAGCGTTGACCTGGGTATGGGGCATCGCCCTCATTCAACAGATGACCTTCTTGGTTGTTATTCACACTCCTGATTTCCATGCGACGATCCACGTTTTTCCTTTAGTGATAGGGCTTTACTCAATGGGCGGTGCTTAAACCTGCGGCACCTGCTGTTCCGGCCATTTTCCGAAATATAAAGTTAGCAAACAGTGACCTAATATGTACAATGATTTCATCGCCTTCGTAGGTTTTAACTTACTTGAGGAGCAGTGTTGCTCTTCGAGCAAGGCGCTGATGCACTGTATGCTTAAGCCTGGTTTTAGGAACGGGTAAGGTTTCGGTTGTTGAGGATTCCGCAATTGTATCGCTTACCTCACTTACCAGCTGCTACTTTAGGGGTCTCCATACTAATCAAAATGTAACGCTCGGCGGTTTTGTTCTTGGGTGCAATTGTTCTCAAGTGAGCGATCGCTTTCAAGAAACTATCTTAAAACTCCGGATTATATACCTATGTCCTGATTATGGTAATGGACTAGCCATATTATAGGAAATACATAGCGATCGCAATCCCTAAGTTAATATTTAACTTGATGCAAATTGTGCATCACTTCCATGTATAAGTTATCTCACATCAACCACGGCTGTTTCCAACCAATTGAGAGTAACTTGAGGATTCCCTTGTCAGCCTCTCAGGAGTCATAGCTATTAGAATAGCGTTTATTCAAACAAATCTTAGAAATCAAAATTTTTTTGTGAAAACTCTCTGGCTAACTGCTTTCATTATCAGCTCTCTAGAACTAACGTCAAACCAGATTAGCAGCAGCCAGCCGATAGTGCCCATCGATAAAACCGCGCCGCGGAGCTATCCCGAAGAGGGGAGATTTATTGCTTTGGAGTCAGAGGTTCGGCTAAAACCCCAGGAGCCTTCCTCAAAAGCAAACAAGTCGCAAATTCAGCAAGGCACTCAATTATCTTTAAATGGTCGGACTTTTCCAGTCGCTTGGAGCAAGTGGTCGCAGGCGGGAAAGTCTTATATTGGCATTAGCGACACTGGCTTAATGCAAACCTTTGGTGTAGAGCTTTTAAACACCACAAATGTAGCTCGACAGCCGATTCAGTGGTTTTCCCGTTCTAGAACAACCACAGAATACCTTCCGGCGATCGCGAGGGGTCCATATCGGTATCTGGATATTACCAGCTTGGCGCGGGCATTTGGTTGGCAACTGAAAGTTAATGGAAGCACCCTGCAAATTTCAACTCCCCCAGCGCAAGTAGCCGATATAAGACCAGAGCTTCAGGGGTCGGGCACAAGCGATGCATTAACAGGTTTACCACAGCGCATTGTAGTAGATCTAGACCGCCCTACTGTCTGGCAAGTCAGTCACCAAACTCAAGAAGCTGTTATTACAATAGACGCCGCTGCTGCTCCAGCGCTGTTAGAACGCTTTAAGCCACTCCCAGCCCAGCCACCACAACCCCAATTAGGAGTACCAAGCCAGCCGGACGACGAAGCAGCAATCCCACAACCACCCAACCAACCTTCAGTTGCGCCCACCCCACAACCGCCTCCCCTGATTGTTGAAGGCATGGGGAACAAAACAACTATAAAAGTCAAGATTCCACCTGGGTGGCGTCCCAAAGTTTCGAGCCTCTCTACCCCTTCAACTCGCTTAGTTCTTGATATTGCCCCGGATGCTATGGTGGAGCGAGATATTCTTTGGGCACCGGGAGTACGGTGGCGACAGAAGTACCTCAATTTAGGAACTTCTCGTTTTGCTACTACATGGCTGGAAATCAATCTGCGCCAGCCTGGAATAACTTTTAGGCCAATACTGGGTACGCCACCGAGCTTAGTGGGAATCGCGCCTTTAGTAAAAAGCGCCCCTTTATGGCAGGCTGCGGCGGCAATAAACGCTGGCTTTTTTAATCGGAACTCACAGCTACCGTTGGGGGCGATTCGCCGAGAGGGTAGATGGTTGTCGAGTCCGATTCTCAACCGGGGAGCGATCGCTTGGAACGATCGTGGTGAAATTAAGATGGGTCGTCTTAGCGTTGAGGAAACTTTAATTACTCAAGGGGGCGATCGTTTACCCGTTCTTTATCTAAATAGTGGCTACGTCCAAGCCGGAATTGCCCGATACACTCCATCGTGGGGTCGAACCTATACTCCCCTAACTGATAACGAAATTGTATTGGTAGTGCAAAATAACCAGCTAACAAGGCAAATACCTGGTGGAGCCTCAGTTGGTAAAACCCCTATCCAAATTCCTCTTGACGGTTATTTACTGAGTATACGAACCAATCCAGAGTTAGCTAGTGTGCTGGCAGTAGGTACAAAGCTGAGTATCGAGAGCTTTACCGTCCCAGCCGACTTTAGCCGCTATCCTAACATTTTGGGTGCTGGGCCACTTTTAGTGGAAAACGGTCAAATTGTTCTAGATGCCAAAGCTGAAAAATTTAATGACGCTTTTAGTAAGCAAACAGCAGTCCGCAGCGCGATCGGTACAACCGCATCTGGTACGTTAATTATCGCTGCGGTTCATAACCGTGCTGGCGGCGCAGGGCCTACGTTAACGGAAACTGCCCAGTTGATGCAGCTTATGGGAGCTGTTGACTCCCTCAACCTCGATGGCGGCAGTTCCACAAGTCTATATCTGGGCGGGCAACTAATCAATCGCTCTCCTGCAACAGCCGCCCGCGTTCATAACGCTCTTGGTATCTTTCTCCAGCCTCCTTCGCAGATAGATAAGTAGTGCCAATTGCTGCTTACCTTACCCATAACTGAAAGGCTTTGTAATTTTTAACTGCTCAACCTCAATGGTTATTAATTAAAGCTTGGTTAAAGTTAAACTCTTTTGAATTAAAGAATTGATATAAATTTACCTTAATAACCTTAATTTGCTCGCAGCCACGCTAAAGCATCTGTTATGTTTGGCTAAGGGGTTATCTTACAAACTATTGTAAGGATGGCAGTTTAAGGCCGACGATTAAATGTTGAGATATAATAAAGCGGGCATTATCTAGCTGCTTCCTAAATTCAACATTTGTCCATCTTTTAACGGTGTCCTTCCAGCCCGAAATAATTTCTAGATCGCCTGTATTGGATATTGGTCTTCCGACTATAAATTTTGCACCCGTTTTCCGGAGAAAAAATAATGGCGCAGTCACAAGAAGTTTCACAAGTTCCTGCACTAACACTACCAATTTCCCTGACGCCGAATGGCGTTGCCGCAACAGAATTGCGGCCTTGGGGTTCTTTCACAATTCTGGAAGAAGTTCGCGGGTACAAAATTAAGCGAATTGAGGTAAAGCCTGGACATCGTCTCAGCCTGCAAATGCATTACCACCGCAGCGAACATTGGATTGTAGTGTCAGGCACAGCTAAGGTGACTTGTGGAGATCAAGAACTTATACTTGGTAGCAATCAATCTACCTATGTTCCCCAATGCACAACTCATAGGCTAGAAAATCCAGGCGTAATACCGTTGGTTTTAATTGAGGTTCAGAATGGGGAGTACTTGGGAGAGGATGACATCGTTCGGTTTCAAGACGACTATTCACGCAGTCAGTCAGCCGCTAAATAGGTAGTAGACCCACAGGCTAGAGTGTTTAAATTATTGTGGGCGCTTCCCACTGGCGGGAGTCAGAATTCTATTTTCTACGGTATTCTAAATTCTGGCTCCTATATTTTTAAATGCGATGATTAATATAAGTAAAGCCGCTAAAGGTGAAATCTTACGTTTACGTTCCAAGCGTCAAAATCAAGATCTATGCTTGCGTCTAGCTGTTAAGCAAGGCGGTTGTTCTGGGTTTTCATATAGTATTGAGTTTGAACGAATGGAAGGCAGTGAGGATAATGTCTATGATTGTGGTGGGATTATCGTGCTAGTGGCTGCCGAAGATCTAAAATTCATAAATGGTCTAACTATAGATTACTCAGAAGACTTGATGGGTGGTGGTTTTCGCTTCCACAACCCCAATGCGGTGCAAAGCTGCGGCTGTGGTAACTCGTTTGCTGTAGAGGTATGATGGGCGATCGCGTAGGTGAAGCGCTAACCTTAGTTTAGGGCAGGAATACCCATTAGTTTCGTTCCTCGGCTACTAATAAATTGACATAAGTACTATAAATTCGGTATACTCGGAATTTGTCAACACTTCAAACAATTGGGAAATGTCCAAGCTGTAACTCATGCCCACTATTCAGCAGCTGATTCGTAACGAACGCCAGCAAACACAGAAGAAAACAAAGTCACCAGCGCTGAAGGAATGCCCCCAGCGTAGAGGAGTTTGTACTAGGGTCTATACGACCACTCCTAAAAAACCCAACTCAGCCCTTCGTAAGGTGGCCAGAGTCCGCCTGACTTCTGGCTTTGAAGTGACGGCTTATATCCCAGGTATAGGTCATAATCTCCAAGAACACTCTGTTGTGATGATTCGGGGTGGCCGGGTTAAGGATTTGCCCGGAGTCCGGTATCACATTATCCGAGGAACCCTAGATACGGCGGGAGTCAAGGATCGCCGTCAAGGTCGTTCCAAGTATGGGACAAAACGCCCCAAACCTAAGGCTTAAATCGGTTCCTTTATTTGGGTACGGCGAGCGTCCCAAAAGGTCAATTTTTCAAAAAGACTTGTGCTGGGATCTCGGGTGGCGGCGATCGCGCAGCAGATTCACGGGATTGGCTCCAAGAACTTTAGATTGTCAAAGTCCAAAAGTAGGAGTGCAAAGTCTTCACTAATAGTCCAGCATTTGAAGCGTTTTTGTTTTTAAAGGCTTATTATGTCTCGTCGCACTGCTATTAAAAAGCGTCCGGTTCCTCCAGATTCCGTATACAACAGCCGCCTTGTCAGTATGATGGTGCGGCGGATTATGCGGCATGGCAAAAAATCTATTGCTTATGGCATTATTTATGATGCCATGAAAACAATTGAGGAACGGACAGGAGGAGAACCGCTAGAAACGTTTGAGAGAGCGGTTCGCAACGTAACACCTTTGGTGGAAGTCAAAGCAAGGCGGGTGGGCGGTGCTACCTACCAAGTGCCTATGGAAGTTCGTCCTGAAAGGGGTACAGCCTTAGCGTTGCGTTGGCTGATCCAATTTTCAAGGTCTAGACCCGGTCGCACAATGGCGGGTAAGCTAGCCAATGAATTGATGGACGCGGCTAATGAGACTGGTAATGCTATTCGCAAGCGGGAAGAAACCCACCGGATGGCTGAAGCAAATAAAGCGTTTGCTCATTATCGGTACTAGGCTCAAAATAATTTTGCTGGGGGTTCCCCAGCATCCCCCCTTTTTAGGGGATATTACACAAAAAAAGGTGAGGTAAACCGGGTAGGTAAATATAAATGTAAACAAAGTTGATGATAAGATAAGAAATGTATCAAAAGACATTTCCTAGAAAACCTCGCTTAGCCATGCTCTTAAGAGTAATGGTATAAAACCTGTGGTAAATCTAGGTAAAATAAAGGCAGTAGGGTAAGGCTAAAACTTGCAGAGACGAAATAAACCCGACTCTACAAGCAGAGAGCTAAAACGAAGGGAATGCTCAGTCAAATCTGGTAAAGTCGGCACAAAAGCGGCAAAACAGCAAAGGGGAAACCTGATTGCATAAGCAAAGCCGCCAAAGTCTACAGCTACAGACGATAGAGCAGCCGTGAAAATCCCAGCATAAATTATGGATGTGGTGTTGCATCCATTAATAGCTAGTAAATAGCAAAACTGATGCTAGCCTAAAGACTTTGATAGCAGCTAAATGCTTTATCAAGATCTACAACCAAATAGTTACCTTATAAAAAGGGTAACGCATAAGTTTTTCTGCGGCACACACGAAGGAGGTAGCCGTGGCACGTACCGTACCGATTGAGAGAACACGTAATATAGGGATTGCCGCCCACATTGATGCAGGCAAGACAACAACAACAGAACGTATCCTGTTCTACTCAGGTATGGTTCACAAGATTGGTGAAGTCCATGAAGGAACCACAGTAACTGACTGGATGGATCAGGAGCGAGAGCGCGGCATTACAATTACAGCTGCCGCAATCAGCACAAGCTGGCGCGATCACCAAATCAATATTATCGACACTCCGGGTCACGTTGACTTCACTATTGAAGTCGAACGTTCAATGCGGGTTTTAGATGGGGTAATAGCCGTATTCTGCTCTGTGGGGGGCGTACAGCCTCAATCAGAGACAGTATGGCGGCAGGCAGATCGGTATAACGTGCCGCGCATCGCCTTTGTCAACAAGATGGATAGAACTGGCGCAAACTTTTACAAAGTTTACGCTCAGATTCGCGATCGCATGAGAGCAAATGCCGTCCCAATTCAGATACCCATAGGAAGCGAAAACGACTTCCAAGGGATTGTAGACTTGGTGCGGATGCGAGCCATGTTCGCTAAAGACGATCAAGGCAAAGAAATCGAAGATAGAGACATTCCCGAAGATCTTCGTGCCAAAGCCGATGAGTTTCGCGTCAAACTGGTGGAATCTGTAGCAGAGACAGATGACATCCTGATGGAGAAGTACCTCGAAGGTGAAGAATTAACCGAAGAGGAAATCAGCACGGCTCTACGCAAAGGTACGATTGCAGGCACGATTGTACCCCTGCTCTGCGGTTCAGCCTTCAAAAATAAAGGCGTTCAAGCGTTGTTGGATGCAGTGGTAGAGTACCTACCATCTCCAATTGACGTTCCCCCAATTCAAGGACAATTGCCAGACGGTAGCCAGGTAGTACGCACGGCTGATGACAATCAGCCAGCAGCAGCCTTGGCATTCAAGATCATGGCAGATCCTTATGGACGTCTGACGTTCATCCGCGTTTACTCTGGCGTCATCAAAAAGGGTAGCTACGTCCTCAACTCTACAAAAGGGAAAAAGGAAAGAATCTCCCGCCTGATAGTACTCAAAGCAGACGACAGGATTGAGGTAGATGAACTCAGAGCTGGCGACTTGGGGGCTGCATTGGGTCTAAAAGACACCTTTACTGGCGATACAATCTGCGATGAAAGCGGACCTGTAATTCTGGAATCTTTGTTTATTCCAGAGCCAGTTATCTCTGTAGCAGTGGAACCAAAAACCAAGCAGGATATGGAGAAGCTGTCCAAGGCTCTGCAATCCCTGTCTGAAGAAGACCCCACTTTCAGAGTTAGCATTGACCCAGAAACCAACCAAACCGTAATTGCCGGGATGGGGGAACTACACCTAGAAATTCTCGTAGACCGGATGTTGCGGGAGTTCAAAGTGGAAGCAAACGTCGGTGCGCCGCAGGTGGCTTACCGAGAAACCATTCGCAAAGCTGTCCGAGCTGAAGGCAAATTTATCCGCCAAAGTGGTGGTAAAGGTCAGTACGGTCATGTGGTGATTGAATTAACACCCGCAGAACCAGGAACTGGCTTTGAGTTTGTCTCCAAAATTGTTGGCGGTATTGTACCTAAAGAGTACATCGGGCCAGCAGAGCAAGGCATGAAAGAAGCCTGCGAATCCGGTATTCTGGCTGGATATCCGGTAATTGATTTGAAGGCAACGATGGTAGATGGGTCTTACCACGACGTAGACTCTTCAGAAATGGCCTTTAAGATCGCAGGCTCTATGGCTATCAAAGAAGCAGTGATGAAAGCTTCACCAGTGCTTTTAGAACCTATGATGAAGGTTGAGGTTGAAGTTCCTGAAGACTACCTTGGCTCCGTAATGGGGAATTTGATTTCCCGTCGCGGTCAGATTGAAGCTCAAGGAGTTGAACAGGGACTTGCCAAAGTGACCACTAAAGTCCCATTGGCAGAAATGTTTGGATATGCTACCGCTATCCGGTCTATGACCCAAGGCCGGGG
Organism: Microcoleus sp. FACHB-831; assembly: GCF_014695585.1. NCBI lineage: Bacteria > Bacillati > Cyanobacteriota > Cyanophyceae > Oscillatoriales > Microcoleaceae > Microcoleus > Microcoleus sp. FACHB-831. The sequence goes on from NZ_JACJON010000061.1 coordinate 65,803, forward strand.
TATCTTCACAATGGAGTTCAGCCATTATGAAGAAGTGCCTCGCAGCGTAGCTGAAACCATCATCGCTAAGAGCAAAGGAAACGGGTAAAGAGTTTTGAGTTTTGAGCTTTAAATGGGAGTTGTGAATTGTCAATTGAAGAGTTTTCAACTCCTAAATAAACAAGCAACCCCATTATTTAGCTCAAAACTCAAGAACGATATTATCGCCGTCTCTACAAACTTAAAACTATTACTGAATCCTGTAGAGGCTGAGTAACGAGGATAAGAGGAACAGATAATTCATGGCACGCGCAAAGTTTGAACGGAATAAACCCCACGTCAACATCGGCACAGTTGGTCACGTAGACCACGGCAAAACTACACTTACTGCTGCCATTACAACAACTCTGGCAGCAATGGGTCGGGCAAAAGCCAGGAAATACGCTGATATCGATGCTGCTCCTGAAGAAAAAGCACGGGGTATCACGATTAACACTGCCCACGTTGAGTATGAAACTGAAACTCGGCACTATGCTCACGTAGACTGTCCGGGGCACGCTGACTATGTGAAGAACATGATCACAGGTGCTGCTCAAATGGACGGAGGAATCCTGGTGGTGTCGGCGGCGGATGGGCCGATGCCTCAAACACGCGAGCATATCCTGTTGGCAAAGCAGGTAGGTGTTCCCCAGCTAGTTGTCTTCTTGAATAAGAAAGACATGGTAGATGACGATGAACTACTCGAACTCGTAGAACTGGAAGTTCGGGAACTTTTGAGTTCTTATGAATTCGATGGTGACAACATTCCCATTGTTGCTGGTTCAGCATTGTTGGCTCTGGAAACCATGGCTGGTAATCCGAAAACTCAGCGCGGTGAGAATGAGTGGGTCGATAAGATCTATGAATTGATGGATGCTGTAGATTCCTACATCCCCACACCAGAGCGCGAAATTGACAAGCCCTTCCTGATGGCAGTAGAAGACGTGTTCACCATCACTGGTCGGGGTACTGTTGCTACTGGCCGGATTGAACGCGGCAAAGTTAAGGTGGGTGAAACTGTTGAGCTAGTGGGTATCAGAGCTACTCGCAGCACTACAGTAACAGGCGTGGAAATGTTCCAGAAGGTCCTGGAGGAAGGACTAGCTGGTGATAACGTCGGGGTTCTGCTCCGGGGTATCCAAAAGACAGATGTGGAACGGGGTATGGTGATTGCCAAGCCCGGTTCAATCACGCCTCACACTCTGTTTGAAGCTGAGGTGTATGTCCTTCAGGAAAAAGAAGGTGGCCGGAAAACACCATTCTTCCCAGGCTATCGTCCCCAGTTCTACGTGCGGACAACTGATGTAACTGGTACGATTACAGCTTTCACTGCGGATGATGGCAGCGCCGCCGAAATGGTTATGCCGGGAGACCGCGTTAAAATGACTGTTGAGTTAATTAACGCGATCGCTATTGAGCAGGGAATGCGCTTCGCTATCCGTGAAGGCGGTCGCACCATTGGTGCAGGCGTCGTCGCCAAGATCTTGAAGTAGGTTTCGTTCTAAACAAAAGAGGAGCAGAAAGTTTAATAATTTTCTGCTCCTCTCTTGTCTGAAATTTTTGGCAACTTTGGTCAATAGTTAGTTTGGTATGCATGTGGTTTAAAAGGCCCTATTGCTAACAACTAACAAATAACAACTAATAAATATTCCGAACCTGGAAAACTAAAAATGGCAACTGTTCAACAACAAAAAATTCGCATTCGTCTCAAAGCTTTTGACCGCCGTCTGCTTGACACATCTTGCGAGAAGATTGTGGATACGGCAAATCGCACGCAAGCTACAGCTATAGGCCCCATTCCCTTACCAACCCGCAAAAAGATATATTGTTTATTGCGCTCGCCCCACGTTGATAAGGATTCGCGGGAACATTTTGAAACTCGTACCCACCGCCGCATTATTGATATCTATCAGCCTTCCTCTAAAACAATTGACGCGCTGATGAAACTTGATTTGCCTGCTGGCGTTGATATTGAAGTCAAACTGTAACCGAATCATCGCAGTAGAAGCCGCGCCATCGGGTGCTGCATCATAATTGAGGACTGAGAAGAATTTTATTCTCAGTCCTTACGTCTATTAATGCTTCAGGTTTCATAGATGGGCGACGCCCACCTATGGAACCAGATAAGTTAAAGTAAGTAAAGAATCGCACTTAAAGATAAAAATAGGACAATGGCATCCTCTTCCTCAATTGCAGTTCGAGAACTCCCGTTGTTTCCACTGCCAGAAGTGGTGCTATTTCCAGGGAGACCGTTACCCCTGCACATATTTGAATTTCGCTACAGAATCATGATGAATACGATTCTGGAGAGCGATCGCCGCTTTGGTGTTTTAATGTTTAACCCCGTTAACGGTCAAGTAGCGTCGGTGGGATGTTGCGCTGAAATCATCCACTTCCAACGTCTCCCTGACGATCGTATGAAGATATTAACATTAGGGCAGCAACGATTTCGAGTATTGGAGTACGTCCGCGAAAAACCCTATCGTGTAGGGTTGGTGGAATGGATTGAAGATCAGCCGCCAGAAAAAGACCTCCGCGCATTGGGTACAGAAGTTGAACAACTCCTGCGAGATGTGGTTCGCCTATCGGCAAAGTTGACCGAACGGGAAATGGAGCTACCAGACGACTTGCCTACTCTTCCCAGAGAATTGTCTTATTGGGTAGCTAGCAATCTGTATGGTGTAGCAACCGAACAGCAGGCTCTATTGGAAATGCAGGATACTGCTGGTAGACTGGAGCGCGAAGCCGAGATTCTTACTTCTACTCGCAATCACCTGGCTGCTAGAACAGTCCTTAAGGATGCGCTGGAGTAAATTCGAGGAACCCCAGAGCAGCAGAGGATGTAAAGGGAGGAGCGATCGCTCTCAAGTGTAATTTAATAAGAGCGATCGCATGGGGCAAAATAATGGGTTGGTAATGCCGGGCTACTCAAAACTATCTATCTGGTGTCTTGGTTTAAGTTAAAAAAACCGTACCAGTTACGCACCGCTAGCCAGACAGCACAGAGCAATCCTGCTAGGCTGAGGGTAAGTCCAGTGATGGGTACTAATAATCCCAAAATTGGCATAACTGCGCCAGCGATAGTGCAAATTACTGCTGCTAAAGATGCACGCTTGCTTGCTCCCAAACCCCACGCTAATGTTAGCAGGACAATCGAAAGTAAAGTCCAAGATAGAGGCGCGTTCATTATGCGACTCATATAAGTAAGAGCGAGTAGAGAAGCAAAGAAAACGCCACCAGCGATCGCTACATTTTTCATACTCATCGGTAACGATAAGTACAGCAACAACACCCACCACAAAAATACTCCCGGTGCTAACAATAGCAAACGGGGAATAATGCCTGTATTCGTAATAGTCTCAGTCGCGGTAAACACGCCGAAAGGATTTAGAACAGAAACATTGTCATCAAAAACCCACGTAAACCGCGTTCCTTGGCCCTCAGCTTTTGGCCCTTCAGTTGGTACAATACCGCTAGCAAAATCAGCCCCAGGAAAATTAGCCAGCGCCGACAAGCGGAAGTTTGAAAGTAACTGACCATTAGCGTTATAAACCCAACGCGGGCCTCCAGTAGCTTTATAGGTAACTCGGAATTTAGTCTCTTCCCCTGGTTGTAGGCGGAAAGGAAAACCATAGTCACCCGGATTTTTCTGCTGTAGCCTAGTTCCGTCTCGTTCTACCTTGAAACTTTGCAGTAGCGAGTAGCCGTTAGGCGGCGGTACTTCAAAGAAAAATTGCTGTGTCTCGTTCAGCTTGTTAGTAACTTGGTAGTCACCGCTAAAATCTACACGATAAATTGATCGACCCTTTTGCTGTGGGTCGGAGATTTGATCGATACCAACTTGAACTTGCGAACCAGTTAGCGTTAGTTGTCGGCTAATATCTCGATTTTCGCGTACCCTAACTGTTTTGCCATCCACATATTTATCATATGTGTACGGTTCTTGGATGACGTAGCGCACTTGCGGTGCTGATTGCTCCAATCGCTCTCCCGCCACACTTTGAGCAACTTGAGCTACTCGTGCTTGTTCCCAGTGGTGATAACGATTGCCCAAAGTAGAACAAAGAAAAAATCCTCCCACTAAGAGAATTAATACTAGGGCTAAATGTTGTAAACCTCGCAGCAAGAGAGAGTAGCGAACTACCCAGTCGCCGATGAAAATCGCTTGTTCTGGTTCATCTCTTTTGAGGGAAAAACTCACTAGGGCGATCGCTATCCCTAAGACTGCAACTAGCAAAGCCAATACCAGCGATGCTTTGACTACCTGAGACGCAAATTGCATCAACTCATTTGGATGCGTCAAATCTGGCAAGCCTGGAATACCTTGGGCTGCTTGAAACATATTTTGTACAGACGCTCTAAATTTTCGTCTTTAAGTTTGATTTTTAAAGACTACAGCGTACAAACTATAGTTTCCTAAAGCTCAATGCAGGGTTTATTTGATTTTAGTCAGAGACTTGTCTAATACAAAAATGGACTGCGCCACTTAGATTCGCCCCATCTAAATTTGCCCCTTTTAGATTGGCTCCGCATAAAAACGCCCTACTCAGGTTAGTTCCACTAAGGTTAGCGCCGCTCAAATCTGCGCCCTCCAGATTTGCTGACCCCAAATATGCGCGACTCAAATTAGCATTTCTTAAACTGGCACCATGTAATTTTGCTTCAGTAAGATCTGCTTCGCTAAGATCTGCATAGCTGAGATTTGCTCCTACCAGGTTAGCCTCATGTAAGTTTACCTGATGCAAAACTGCTCGGTTTAAGTTTGCACCAATTAGTTTGGCGTCATCCAAGCTTGCTTTTGTCAGGTTTGCATCAATTAGATCTACCCCAGTTAGCTTCGCTCCAGTTAGATTTGCCCCCTCAAATCTTGACCAACTCAAGTTGGCCATAACCAAACATGCATATTTAAGATTGGCTCCGTTGAGGTTTGCCTCTATCAGGGAAGCCCCGATTAAGTTTGCCTCTTTCAAGATTGCACAGGCTAAGTTTATACACCTCAGAGAAGCGCCTTTTAAGTAAGCTTCCCTAAGCTCAATCTCGCGAAAGTCTCTTATTCCGGCTGCATATTTCTCCAGGAGTTCATCAGCGTCCATATCGCCAGCCTCCTAAACCTTAAGTTTACTTTACAATAAACTAAGAATTTTAACCCTGTGGGTTTATAATTACCTCACACAGAAGACGAATGGAGGCTAAACTGATACAACGCTATAGCTACCAAAAATCTTGAGCGTTTCTGTGTATTTTGTTAATTCGGTTATTGCAGATTGCACAGATGGTTGCCTTGCATCAGCTTCTATATCAATGAAGAATAAATAGTCGCCGAGCGATCGCTTTGTTGGTCGAGATTCAATCCGGCTGAGATTCATCCCCCTACTGGCAAACAACTGTAACGGTTTTACAAGGGCACCTGGAACGTTGGCTGGAACGCTAAATGCTAGCGATGTGTGACTTCCTCCGGGGGAGGGTTCCAAACTCAGTACCCAAAATCGCGTGTAGTTATCGGGATAGTCATTTATAGGACAGGCGAGGATAGGCAAGTTGTAAAGTTGTGCGGCTCTAGACGAAGCGATCGCAGCAGCTTTATAGTCCTCCTCCAAATAATGTAGCGCTTCGGTAGTTGCGTTCATTGGAACAAGCTGCACGGATGGCATAAACTTCTCCAGCCACCCCTGGCACTGAGCTAAAGCCTGCGGATGCGAATAAACTGTCCTAATATCTCCGATTTTCGTGGCTTTTGACAGCAAAGCATGGGAAATTGGCATTACCAACGCCTGTTGAATTTGCAGCCCGCTCAACTGCCACAGAGTATCCATTGTCATAGTTACACTGCCCTCAACAGAATTTTCCATCGGCACAACTGCTAGATGCGCCTGTGCCTGTGCCGCCGCCTTGATTGTCTGAGCAATACTCGGATAGGGGCATAATAATGATTGCTGTCCTGTTTCCCGCGTCAGCCAATTTACATAAGCTAGCGCCGCCGCTTCTGCGTAAGTGCCTGGTGGTCCCAAGTGTGCAACAGATAAATTCATCAAGTAAAGCCCTCAACTTCCTTTCACAGTCATTCTCACCACTTTTTAACCTTTATCTGTAACAAGCTGTCAACTCATAATTTCATCTTGGGGAATATTCAAGTGGAGCTAATTAAACCCTTAAAGGCTGTTTGTTGCTTATTGCCTGAGAAAGAGGGATACTGAATACATAAATCTTTATGATCGAAGAAGATTAAATTGGCTGATAACTCTAGCTTCTAGAGCTGTAAGGCAGGCTCTAAAGTAAAAATACTCAGGCAGTTTTTTAAGAAATGTAAATTAAAATTAACTTAACAAACGTACAGAATAACATTCTGTTACCATCCTCCCATGCAAACTCAATTTGTTGCGTCCCAATCTGTCGAAATTGCTGTTCCGGAACAACCAGTACCGATTCAGCATTATTTGCGCCAGCCCCAGCGTCTAGTGCAAGCGCTTGTCGATCCTACTAGAATCGAGCAAGTAAGTGATGAAATCTTTCGGCTGAAAATGCGTCCGCTTAGCTTCCTGATGTTAAGCATTCAACCGATTGTAGATATGAAAGTCTGGGCAGAGTCGGATGGCACGGTGCATTTAAAGTCAACCCGCTGCGAGATACGGGGTATTGAGTACATCAACCAACGCTTTGCACTCAAATTAGTAGGTAAACTATATCCCTGCCAAGTCAACGGGACAACTTATCTGAAAGGAAAAGCAGATTTAGAAGTTAACGTCGAGTTGCCACCTCCGTTTTGGATGACGCCAAAGGCATTTTTAGAAGCGACTGGCAACGGGCTGTTAAAGAGCGTGCTGCTGACAGTTAAACAAAGATTGATGCATCAACTGCTTTTGGATTATAAGCGATGGGCGATCGCAGACACGGCGATCGCGCCCTCTGCTAAAAGTCCAGTTTTACCAGCTAATAGCCCAACCGCATAAATAATTTTAGATTTTGGACTAAATCTAGAATCTAAAAATGCCTTGACAGGGAGCAAACGATCTTCGATGCAAAGGGGTGGGGCCATGTTGTTGCAGTGCCAAAAGATGCTGCGCCGTGCCGTAACCTTTATTTTTAGCCAGATCGTACTCTGGATACAATGCTTCCAAACCCATCACCAATTCGTCGCGCCACACCTTAGCGATGATGCTAGCAGCAGCAATAACCAAAGATTTTTCATCACCCTTGACTATAGTTTGTTGCTCAAAAGGCATATCTGGCATCTTCCACTTGCCATCGACAAGACAAAGTTGCGGCTGAACCTTCAGACTAAGAACAGCCCGCTTCATTGCCAGTAAAGAGGCATGGAAGATATTAATATTATCAATTTCATCATTAGAGGCAGCGCCAATTTGCCAATCAAGCGCTGCCTCTTTAATTTGTATCGCTAATTGTTCGCGACGCGATCGCGACAGCTTTTTACTGTCTCTTACTCCGGCTGGTAAGAGTTTCTCTACAGCAGGCTTGGGTAAAATCACCGCAGCCGCAACCACAGGGCCAAACAAGCAACCCCGACCCACCTCATCTACACCAGCCACAAGTTCAAAAGAGCAGGACAACTCTGGCAAATCTTCTAGATTGAAATGGGGTCGGGGCGATCGCATTTCGATTTTGGATTTTGGCTCGCTGGTTAATACATATCAACTGATTATCCTGCATTTGATGGGAATACCAGCTACCGACTGCATCAAATAAGAAAATTGCTATTTAGACAAAACTGGTAAATGGGACGCAGGCTTTTGCCCAATTAGCAATTTCTTATTTCCTATTCCCTATCCAAAATCATCCCGCTAACAAACTCTGACTAGAGCCAATCACCACTCTAGACTCATTCTGTCGGTGTGGTAGAAGACCTGGATCTTTTTCGAGTACGACGGTTGACGGGCGTGCTGCCATCTGATTCGCTGGGCGTCGTTGCAGCATCTGGCTCAGGCTGAAGTTCAACTTGAGGTTCTTCCTGCTCCAAAGACATTGTATACCCGCTATCTAAAGGGGTTTCCGTTGTAGTCTCATCAACCGAATAATCCTCTGTGGGAGCAGGAGCATCGTAGGGGCGGTTGCCGACAAAGTTCGGCGCAAAGCTTTCTGCCGCTAATATTTCTCTAGGACGTTCTTCTCTAGGACGTTCTTGTGGTGGTGCGACTATAGGTGCTTCCCCAGGTGCAGTAATGTTGATAATCGCAGATTTAGGATTTTTCACCTCCACATTTGCCAGCACCCAAGGAGGAATCCCCGCCTCAGCAAAAAGATCCTGTTGTTTGGGCGTCATTTCGATGTAAACAATCTCTGGAGGCTCGATTTCTTGTCTGTTCGGCTTAGGACGTTCTAATTTCGGCCCTCGGCGAACTTCCTCGACAGTAGGTAGGGTAGGTAGGGGTTGAGCTACCTCCGGCATCCAATCTGCTGGCTCCTCTTGAAGTCTCTCAGGTTCGGCTATCTGACGAGGCATCAAAGGATTCCCTGTAGAAGTAGGAGATGACATCCGCAGCCGACTCTGAGCGGCTTCCTCCCTCACGGGAGATTCACTACCACGCGGGGGGCGAGTGCTGCCGCGGCGACGACGGTTTCGGTTGTTATTTCCACCGCCCTGGTAGCTGGGATGATTCATCAGGTCCATTGACTGATCGTCATTACCTGAGTCTAAATCTAAGCTTTCGCTGCGTGGTTCCCATGTGTCAGCTTGGGGGGGTTCGCGCAACGCCCGTACTTCCCTTGCCACCACAGGTTCCGGCATTTCCCCTCCATTTAGTTGGGTTGCACCTGGTAGATGGACGACGTGCCCCAAGCCACCACAAGCGGGGCAGGGATTGCCAAACAATTCGTAGATATTTTTGCCTTGGCGTTTCCGAGTTAGTTCTACTAAACCAAGCTCGGAAAGTTGTGCAATTTGCGGACGAGCTTTATCTGCTTTCAGCGATTTGTTGAATTGTTCGAGCAGTTGTAGCTGGTCGCGACGCGAGTCCATGTCAATAAAGTCAACAATAATTACACCCGCAATATTCCGCAGGCGCAGTTGGCGGGCGATTTCTGTTGCTGCCTCGCTGTTAGTCCACAAGACTGTTTCTCGCGCTGTGGCGGAGCGGGTAAAGGAACCAGAGTTGACATCGATGACTGTCAGCGCTTCGGTAGGCTCGATGATGATGTAGCCACCCGAGGGAAGGTCTACTCTTGGCTTGAGGGCTTCTCGAATTGCAGCATTGACGCGGAAGTAATCTAGAATCGAGTTGCGACCATCTTTGGCTGGTGCTTCGCTAGGTCGGTAATGATCGATTAACAAGCCTTCTGGCGACTTGCCACCGCTCCAGCTGAGTAAGTATTGCTTAACTCTTTTTACTCCTGTGTGCGAATCTACAACAATGCGATTTACATCCGCACTGTACATATCCCGCAGTACCCGCTGAATAAAATCATCGTCGCGATTAAGCAAAGCTGGGGCACGAGTAGAGGTAGCTTCTTGCTGGATGGACTCCCACTGTTTTTGCAAAGCTTCCAAATCTTCGATGATCGCTTCTTCGGCTCGACCTTCTGCTTCAGTTCGTACCAATAAGCCCATACCAGAGGGTTTAATCAGAACCGCCAGCGCTCTCAGGCGGTTGCGCTCATTTTCATTTTTGATTCGCGTTGAGAGGTTCACACCCCGCCCGAAAGGCATCAAAACCAGATAGCGTCCCGGCAAGGTGATGTTCCCAGTCAGCCTGGGGCCTTTGTTCCCCGTAGGCTCTTTCATAACTTGCACAAGAACTTTCTGCTGGGGCACTAGCAATTCTGTAATAGCACCAGCTGTACGTTTTAGCCGCAATGGGCCGAGGTCAGTTACGTGAATAAAGCCATTGCGCTCGGCATCGCCAATGTTAACAAAAGCGGCATCTATCCCTGGTAATACGTTTTCAACAATGCCGTGATAAATGTCTCCTACCTGATGGTTCCCGGTGGCAACGACGAGTTCTTGAATTTGATCTTCCCAAAATACGGCAGCAATCCGATGCTGTTCTGCGATAATAATTTGCTTTGGCATTCAATTTCCTCAAAAATTGGCAGCGCTAGAGAAGGCAAAAGGTAAAAGGCAATAAGGCAATATAAAGAATCTTTTCTTTTTACTTTTGCCTTTTTACTTTTTCTTATTCTGTGTGCCTATCACTTTTGCTAAAAGAAATAAGGGTATGAGCGTGAAACTCTGTACGGACGGGTTTGTTTTTACCTTGTGTTTGCATGACAGCAAGGATAGATTTTTAACCCGCCCCTACTTAGAGAGAAGCAAACGGGTGATTCACCCAGAGCGACTGATTACAGTGACAGCCTTCTGAGTAAAGGGATCGGGAATCAACTGGTGGCCAGTACCATGCCTTTCCGAAAAGGCTGTGTACTGGATTTTGCCAAGAATCAACAGAAAGTCTCTTAGAAGCCAGTTGCGTCCAGCATTCATGGCTGGTTCACAAGGGCGGCAACCGGATGAAGCCTCAATCCGCAACCGCTTCTCTTGTGATGTATTATATCGCGCCTTTAGTCAGATCCTACTCTAGTCCGCGGGGGTTGCGTTAGCGTTAAAAAGCATAGGGCATTCACTTTTAAGGTCCGAGAACCTAAGCAGGAACCTCAAGGGTTAGTACACAAAGCCTTCCAGGACAGTTATTCTATTTCCATCTGCTCCGGTCAGCGTCATCTAGATGTTTTAAGCAAAGCTTATAGCTTATCGAGGTTGCTATAACATCTTGTGAAGAACATGGTTCAATTTAATTTTGGCGATGCAACTCTCGTAGACGAATTTGCGATCGCCCCTTTGCCCGATCGCCTCGAACATGATACTAGCGATCTTGAACGCACAATAGCAATCCTCTAGTTTGTAGCCTGCGGACGGAGACTTTGGATAGTAGCGATCGCTGTATTTGCTACTTGACTAATTTCTTCTTGCGTGGTGTACCTACCGATTCCAAACCGCACCGAGGCATAAGCCAGCTTTTCCGAGCGTCCCAGCGCCATCAGGACGTGAGAGGGAGCAGTTTTGGTAGAACTGCAAGCGGCTCCGGAAGAAACTGCGACTATCGGCTGCAATCCCAATGACAGCGCCGCTCCATCCACACCCTCAACGCTAATATTGAGGTTTCCTGGCAATCGCTGTGTGGGATGACCGTTGAGATGAATTCCCTCAATACAGCTCAAAGCTTCCCACAATTCTTGCCTTAGCTGAGTCAGACGTTGAGCCTCTGATTCTCGTTCAGCCAGTGCTAGTTCCACCGCCTTGGCAAAGCCGACAATTTGGGGAGGATACAGAGTACCAGAACGCATCCCCCGCTCGTGTCCACCGCCATGCAGTTGCGGTGATAGCTGTACTCTAGGATTGCGCCGTCGGACGTAGAGTGCGCCGATGCCTTTGGGGCCATATACTTTGTGGCCAGTCAGCGACATCAGATCAATTTTCATCGCATCCACATCCAGATGAATTTTACCAATAGCTTGAGCGGCGTCAGTGTGGAATAAAACTTGACGCTGACGACACATTGCCCCAATTTCAGCTAGTGGCTGTATTACCCCAATTTCGTTATTAGCCGCCATCACCGAGACTAAAATCGTATCGGCACGTAAAGCTTTCTCTAGTTGAGATAAATCGATCAGTCCATCACTTTGGACTGGTAGGAAAGTGACTTCAAAGCCCAAAGTCTGCAAATACTCGCAGGGGTCGAGAACCGCGTTATGCTCGGTTTGCACGGTGATGATGTGACGCCCCTTGCTGAAATAGGCTTCGGCAACACCTTTAATAGCTAAATTGTTTGCCTCAGTAGCGCCGCTAGTGAAGACAATTTCCTCTGGCGTGGCGTTAATAGCATCTGCCAAAGTCTGCCGCGCTTGCTTAACAGCAGCCTCCGCTTCCCAGCCGTAGAGGTGGCTAATGCTGGCAGGGTTGCCGAAATGTTCTGTGAAATAGGGCAGCATAGCGGCTAGCACCCGTTCGTCGAGGGGTGTTGTCGCGTGGTTGTCGAGATAGATGGGTCGGTTAGTCAATTTTTCCTCTGCGGTTACACCTACCATTCTTGCAAAATTGTAGGTTTAGCAATTAAAGATACGATAACGATAGGCTCAGAAGCGCCAGGAGACGGGGATTATGACTATGAGCATTCAGGATTTAGAAAGACTGCAAGAGAAGCTGCAAGAAGATAAGCGTGACTACCAACTGGAACTGCGGGAGGGAAAAATTGTAGTCATGGGGCCATCAGATATCGAATCGAGCGAAATTGGGGCAGAATTGATCAGACTTCTAGGTAACTGGGTTAAGCCTCGGCGTCTCGGACGGGTGTTTGATTCTAGCGGTGGGTTTATCCTGCCGAATACAGACTTGCGGGCACCAGATGTTTCATTTGTCTCAGCAGATAGACTAAAGCGAAGCCAGCGCTACTTTGCCTCGCTGGTTCCAGATTTGGTGGTGGAAATTAAATCTTAAAGCGATCGCATCTCTACATTGAAAAAAAAAGTAAAATTATTCTTGAAAGAAAAAGCGCGGGTTGGCATACTAATCGATCCAGATAAGCTAACTGTAAGTGTTTATCGTCCCACTGGTGAACTGGAAGCGCTGGCATCGGATGACAAGCTTACTATTCCTGATTTGTTTCCAGGGTGGGAAATCTCAATTTCTGAACTGTGGCCGCCTGTATTTGAGTAAGATGATTGATACTGGCGCAGTTGCAAAAATTTTTTGTGAAGTAGAATAACCCAGCCTAATAATATGCGATCGCTCCTTTTCTCAATCGCTTTTAGCGCGATCGCCACACCTCAATTTTCCCATCCTCACCATTACTAACTATGGTTTTACCATCCGGGCTGAAAGTAACAGCATTAACATTGCCTGAACGATTAGAAATGCTGCTTTCTAGTTCTCCCGTCTGCACTTTCCACAGCTTAATAGTTTCGTCCCGACTACCGCTAGCTAGCGTCTTACCATCTGGGCTGAAGGCAACAAAATTAACATAGTCTTTATGGGCAGAGATACTATGCGTAGGACTGCACGGCTGCGCCCCTTTACAACCGCTCAAAATTTGCCCTAGATTCCACAGATGAACTTTGTTATAAATATCGCTGCTAGCGAGAGTCTGTCCATCCGGACTTATGGCAAGCGAAGGAATGGTATTGCCTGTAGGTTCAGCAACGCTACTAATGAGCGTCCCTGCGGGTAAATTCCAAACCTTGATCGTCTTATCGTAACCGCTACTGGCAAGAGTCTTTCCATCAGGACTGACAGCAACAGTTAAAACAAATTCTGAATGCCCTTTGAGAGTATTTTTTAGTTGTCCCGTGCTGGGATTCCAAAGCTTAATTGTTTTGTCCTTATTACCACTAACAAGAGTCTGTCCATCGGGAGTGAAAGCAACAGAAAAAACGCGGTTTTCAGAATTAGATTGCAGGGTTTGCAACAGTTGGCCAGTTTGGAGATTCCAAATTTTAACTGTTCCATCACCGCTGGCACTGGCTATCTTCTGTCCATCCGGGCTGAAGGCGACGGAATAAATATAGTCTGAATGCCCTTTAAGGGTAAATAGCCGTTGTCCCGTGCTGAGATTCCAAACATTAATAGTGTTGTCATTACTACCGCTAGCGAGGTTCTGCCCATCAGGACTGATAGCGATCGCATTAACTTCCTTTGAATGACCGCTCAAAGTTTTGGCTAAAGAAATATTTTCTCCACGATTCCAAGAACTATTTGACCCACCTAATGACTGGGATGTATTATTTGAGTTAGTTAGCGACGATTGACTATTTAGTTTGGGCAAGTAGTAAATTCCAAATATCGCAACTAAAGCAGTAGCAATACCCGTTCCAATTACAGACAAACGCCGTAACTTTTTGCGAGAATTAGCAACACCTTCGGCGTTGTTAATCTCGATACCTGTCTTGGGTAGAGAGGACTCAGCAAAATTAGGGCTTGTTGGGTGGGATAGTGCGGTTTCAGCAGGTAATTTAGAGTTCGCGGATGGTTGAGTTAAATTAGACGGTATTAACTCAGCTGCGGAGGTATCGTACTGCTGTTGCGAACCAGCAATATCTCTGATTGTCTGTTCTACAGATGGCGATGTTTGAAGCGGCTGTGTAGAAGGCGATAGTGGTTTGGTCAGGTCATCTAGAGGCGGCGTTAGTTTATGAGTGGGTGTACTATAAGCCTGGGTTGACTGTTGCGAATTGACTAACTCAAGCGCCTGCAAAGTATGTGTTACGGTTTGATACCGCTGACGATAGTCATAGCGCACCATTTTGTCTAAAACATCTGCTAGCTGCTGGCTGACATTCGCGCGATCGCGCCACATTAATTCGCTGGTTTCGGAGTCGAATGGCAGCCCGTTAGCAGGTATCCCCGTAAGCGCTTGTATGCCAATCATTCCCACTGCATAAATGTCGCTACAAAATTTGGGATTGCCGCTAAGTTGTTCGTTGGGCATATAACCAGGCGAACCAATAGCAACTGTTAAAGTTGTTTGTCCGAGAGATTTAGCTTCCCTTGCGCTAACTTCTTTTACGGCTCCAAAATCTATTAAAAATATTTTACGGTCTTGCTGGCGTCTGATTAAATTTGATGGCTTAATATCGCGGTGAATGACATCTTGCTTATGCACAAACTCTAAGACTTTTAAAATGTCCAGCAAAATGGCAATAACTTTTGCTTCGCTTAGTTGTTTACCTAATGGTAATTCTGCTTTAAGTTCATTACCTTCAATAAATTCTTGAACTAGATAAAATTCTTTATCTTCCTCAAAATGAGCCAAAAGATTGGGAATTTGCTCGTGTTTGCCTAAGCGATACAATACTTGTGCTTCGCGATCGAATAAACGTCGGGCGATCGCTAAAGTATCCGCATCTGTAGCTTGGGGCAATAGTAACTTGACAACGCACAACGGGTTGCCTGGTAGCTGACGATCTGAGGCAAGGTAAGTTTGACCAAAGCCTCCACCTCCCAAGTGTTTGACGATGTGATAGCGACCACCGAGCGTTTTTCCCAGCATGACGTTAATACAGTGTATTTATCCGCTAGTCTAGCCTTGTCAAGCGGCATTAGGCAGAAATTGCTTTAGCGTGACTAAGCGATCGCTGCTTTACTGGGTTACTGCGATCGCCAAATCTTAATCGTGTTATCTGCTTTACTGGCGCTGACGAGAAGTTGACCATCAGGGCTAAAGGTGACAGCATCAACAAAGCCTAACTGGTTAGATATGGTGCTTTTCAATTCTCCGGTTTGCAGATTCCACAGCTTAAGTGTCCCGTCCAAACTACCGCTGGCTATAGTATGACCATCCGGACTGATGGTGATGGATCGAATCTCATCTACATGACCGGAGAGAGTGCGTACAGGCAAACAGGCTTGTGCGCCCTTACAGTTTGCGACTAAATTTCGCAAATTCCATATGCTAATTGTGTTGAAACTGCTGCTAACTAGGGTATTCCCATCCGGGCTAATAGCAACAGAGGAAACGGGATAGTTTGAGGGGTCGGACAAGCTAAGCAGCAATTGTCCCCTAGCCAGATTCCACAGTTTGATTGTCTTGTCTTTGCTACCGCTGACAAGACTCTGGCTATCTGGAGTAATGGCGACAGATGAAACAAAGTCAGTATGCCCTTTCAGGGTGTTTTTTAGTTGTCCCGTCCGTATATCCCACAGTTTAATTGTCTTGTCTTTACCACCGCTGGCAAGAGTCCTACCATCAGGACTAAAGGCAACTGAAAAAACCCAGTCTGAATGTCCCTCAAGTGTAGTTCTCACTTTTGCGCTGCTAGGATTCCAGAGTTTGATGGTTCCGTCCGCACTGCTACTAGCAAGGGTCTTACCATCGGGGCTGAATGCAACTGAATAAACCCAATCTGAATGCCCCATTAGGGTGCGCTGCGGTGCGCCATTGGGCAAATTCCAAAGTTTGATGGTGTTGTCTAGACTACCGCTGGCGAGGGTATATCCATCCGGGCTGATGGCGAGAGAATAAACCTGACCTAAATGCCCGGATAGGGTGTTGGCTAAAGAAATATTTTCTACTCGATCCCAAGGACGATTTAGCGTTTGAAAATAATAAATTCCGCTTGCCAATGCTAAAGCAGTGGCGATACTTGCTCCCGCTGCGATCGCGCGACGAGGTTTGGTGAAAAACTTAAAAATACTAGGCTTGCGATCGCGTAAATCTGAATGCGCCTCCCGTATATTATTCCCATTTTCCAACATTGTCTGTTGGTCAGATAGCGCGTTCTCAGGCCGCAATTCTCCTTGAGGTCTCGATGAATTTTCTCCAAAAGCCTCGGTTGCCTGCTGCTTAAATGTCAGCGTTTCAGACCGCAGTTTATCGGTTGTTTGTGAAACAGGAGAGGCGGATGCGCGAGCAGGAATATTATCCTTTGAGATAGTAAAAGTTTGCGTTGGCAGCTCGGCATCGACTAACTGAAGGGCAGCAATAGCCTCTGCCGCTGTTTGGTAGCGTTGTCGATAGTCATACCGCACCATTTTGTCTAAAACATCTAGTAGCGACGGCGCATAAACAGCCTCCGCAGGCAAGCGATCGCGCCATATAATTTCGCTAGTTTTGGGGTCTTCTGGCAGCCCGTTAGGAGATAATCCAGTAAGGGCTTGAATACCCAGCATCCCCACAGCATAAATATCACTACAGAATCGCGGTTTGCCTCCTAGTTGCTCGTTGGGCATATAGCCTGGAGACCCAATACAAACCGTAAAACTTGTCTGTCCTTCAGTATTAATTGTCTGCGTGCTGACTTGTTTAACTGCCCCAAAGTCAATCAAAACTAACTTGCCGTCTTGCTTACGCCTAATTAAATTTGATGGCTTAATATCTCGGTGAATGACATCTTGCTGATGTACAAATTCTAAAATTTTTAAAATTTCCATCAACAGGTCAATTACCTTCGTCTGACTCAAGCCATTGCCAGCAGATAATTCCAGCTTTAGTTCATCACCTTCGATAAATTCCTGAACTAAATAGAACTCTTGCTCTTCTTCAAAATGAGCCAAAAGTCTAGGAATCTGATCGTGGCTTCCTAGCTGGTACAACGTTCGCGCTTCTCTATCAAATAAGCGCCTTGCTACCTCTAAAGTCGTGGCATCTGTACCCTTGGGCAAGAGTAGCTTGACGACACACAGGGGGTTGCCTGGTAGCTGCTTATCCGAGGCAAGATAAGTTTGACCAAAGCCTCCGCCTCCCAAGTGTTTGACAATTTGGTAGCGACCACCAAGCGTTTTTCCTAGCATGACATTGATGCAGTGGCAGTTTTAGTTTCTTCCGCCCTTTGCCCTGCGAGGGGCACAGAGGGGATAAATCTCGAACAACTCTTTGTTTGTAGTATGATTGATTTTGGTAACTCGTATCGGTCGCCCGCGCAGCATAGACATGAAACTGGTACAACAAATGTGGTTGTATCTACCGATGTAACAGCCAAACTCGGCAAAGCTGCCGCTGCTGAATGCCCGATCCAAAGGCGGAGAGTCAGACCTGAGATTATGTTACTTTTGATAGTTTAACGCTGGCAAATATAAAAGCTGTTATTTGGTGGGTAAGGGCTGGGAGCTGGCCTACTTAGTAGCTAGCTATAGTAGGATATCGCGGATGCGTAGTCTTTGGTGTAGGGTTAGCCCAGAACCCAGGCGCGATCGCGTGAGCCAAATCTTGAGCGTGTTGTCATCCATACTAGAACTGATCAGGGTCTTCCCAGCGGGGCTGAAGGTAAGGCAATTAATTAAGCCTAAACGGTTATAAATAGTGTTTTTCTAGTGGTTTTAGCTTTTGCGGCGGGGTGTTATGTTGAGTGATTATAAAATTTCTGCCACTATTTTGTAGCGATCGCTGTAATGATACTTCCACCAATTTCTTTAATATTGGCTAAATTATAGCTGGATTGTTCTTGATTACTCCAGAAAATATCGTTTATTTTTAATTTTTTTGTAGGTGATTAAGGTCTACGCCCTTTCAGCTTTAATGCCAATCATTACCCCCAGCATAAATATCGCTATAAATTTTGGATCATCACTGATTTTTCCCTTTAGTCTCTATAGTTATTCAGAAGAATAACAACTGTTACTTTAGTCTGTAATTAGGCCTTATCTGCTGTCGGGCTAAATTATTTTAGCACTCCAAAATCTATTAAAAGTATTGTGGCATTTTGTTGCCTCTGGTTAAATTTGATAGCTTATATCACCGTTGATGAAATATTGCTGATGCACAAACTCTAAAACATTTTAAATGTCCAGTAAAATGCAATGATTGTGGTATTGTGTCTATCGTGGCCCGGTTGGGCTGTAGGAATCCCTATTAGGGATTGAAATTAGGCTTGAAACTTATGCAATCTACACCCTGCGTGTCAGCTAAACGTGCGCGAAGCGCACTTGCTCTCGGCAGTAATCTTGGCGACTCCCGCGCCATCCTAGAAGCCGCCCTCAAAACCCTGGACAACACCCCAGGCATCACCTTACAAACTACTTCCAGTTGGTATCAAACTGCACCAGTGGGGCCACCTCAACCCGATTACCTTAATGCCTGTGCGTTAGTGCAAGTTGAACTGACGCCCCAAGAATTGTTAGAAAATATACTCAATATCGAAGCAGAATTTGGTAGAGTTCGTCACGAACGCTGGGGATCGCGAACGTTGGACATCGATATATTGCTGTTTGATGATGTAATTTTGGATACCCCAGTACTTCAATTGCCTCATCCCCGCATGACAGAAAGAGGTTTTGTACTCGTACCGCTGGCTGAAATTGCGCCAGATTGGGTAGAGCCAGTTTCAAAGAAAGCGATCGCGCAACTCGTCCAAGCGGTAGACTGTTCAGGAGTCCGCCGCTTATAGTTTCCCATGCCACTAGGTAAAGAACCACCAGAAGTCCTCAAACAACGCCTATTCTACGCAGGGCGCAAATTTAACTTTGAAGTCACCCGTCTCCGCCTCCCCAACAAAGCTGAAGGCGATTGGGAATGCATCCGTCACCCAGGCGGCGCACTAGCTGTGCCCGTCACCCCAGAAGGCAAGCTGATACTATTGAGGCAGTACCGCTTTGCAGTTCAGGGGCGTCTTTTGGAGTTCCCCGCTGGGACGATTGAGCCAAATGAAGATCCAGCCGAGACAATTAAGCGCGAAATTGAAGAAGAAACAGGCTATCGCGCTCATCGTTGGCAAAAATTAGGCGAATTTGCCCTAGCTCCTGGTTATTCTGATGAATTCATCTATGCTTTCTTAGCTCAAGATTTAGAGTTGTTGGAAACTCCTCCCAATCAAGATGCTGATGAAGACATTGAGACAATTTTGATGACTCCCCAGGAATTAGAGCAAGCAATTCTTGCTGGCGAACCCGTAGATGCTAAATCGATTTCTAGCTTTTTCCTAGCTCGCCCTTTTCTTAATTAATGCAGAAAGGTTGGATTTTTAACCGCAGATAAACGCACATAACTTGGATATTATCTGCGTCTATCTGCGGGGTTTAAATAAAAAAGTATTTAAACAATAAAAGTATATGTTGCTGGAATTAGCTATTGGCGATGCTTACGGTGCTGGCTTTGAATATGTTAGTACACAGCTAATCAACGCTAGCAACGATTTAAGCGGATACGTGCAGCATCCCCGTCATAAAATAAAGCCTGGTTGCTACACGGATGATACTCAAATGAGTCTAGCGATCGCGGAAACAATTGTTAATCAAGAACCCTGGACGCCTGAAGTTTTAGCTAAGAATTTCGTCACGGCTTTTAAACGCGATCCGCGAGAAGGTTACGCCAGTAGTTTCTATTATTTTTTGCTAAAAATTCGCGACGGAAATGACTTTTTAGCAAAAATTATACCCACCAGCGATAAAAGTGGCGCGGCTATGCGTGCTGCACCGATGGGCGTGTTTTCTACTGTGGAAAAAGTTATCGAGGCGGCAAGAATTCAGGCGGCGATTACGCACAATACGCCAGATGGAATTAATGCTGCGATCGCAGCTGCGTTAATGTCCCATTATTTCATTTACCAGCTAGGACGAAAAAGAGACTTAGGGAAATTCCTCGAATCCCATGTATCGGGTGAATGGTCTAAACCTTGGCAGGGCAAAGTAAAATCAAAAGGCTGGATGAGCGTGAGGGCAGCAATTACTGCTATTGAACGCAACAATTCTATGAGCCAACTGCTAAAAGATTGCATCAAATATACTGGCGATGTAGATACTGTAGCGGCGATCGCTCTTGCTGCTGCCTCTTGTAGCGATGAAATTGCCCAAGATCTTCCCTTGCATCTCACCAAAACTTTAGAAAATGGTGAGTATGGCAGAGATTATATTATCGAATTAGACAACAAGCTAATGGCTTTGGTGTAGCTAATACAACAGCGCTCCCCTCTATAAATAGGGAACATTAATATTTTTCCTTATATAAGCAGATGGAGGGTGTTCTACATCAGCCAACGCATTAACACCCTTGTTAATACATTCGAGTTCTGTCTAGAATGTAGCTATCAATACAAATTCTTAATTACCATGCCGCCAGCTATCAGCCGACGATTTTCTACGAGTGTTGATTTCATGAACGCGACACTCTTTTAGACTTGATGCCTGGTAAAGCATATAGTCTATTTCAGCATCAAAGAATGCATCCCCGCTACCTGTGTGGCTGGAGTTGTTAGAGGTTTCTTGAGCTTGACCAGAGGTTTGCTTGGAGACAGCCACTTGATTAAACATGAATTTCTGAGTCATTAGCTTTTATCCTCAATACTTCCTTGCGTTTGTATTAGTCTAGTCCAGGAAATAGGGTAAAAAATCAGCCCTAAGTATAGGCCTGTTCGAGATTATAGTGAGATAAACCATCTCTACTGGAGCTAGTGATTCCTGAAATTTTGCCCTATTAGGGGGTGATTGCGTAAGTCCTAAGATAGAAAATCTTCACAGTCTTGTTAGTTAGCCTTATGCCAGGTTTTATTCTGGCATAAGGAGCCAAATACCAAAATTTTAACTAAATGTCTGACTTAATTCTGTTTTGGCATCGCCGCGATTTGCGAATCTCTGATAACTTAGGACTCGCTGCTGCACGGCTCCGGAGTCCCAAAGTAGTGGGTGTATTCTGCCTCGATCCTAATATTTTAGAGCGGGATGATGTCGCACCAGCACGAATCACTTATATGATTGGCTGCTTGCAAGAATTACAACAAAGCTATGCAGAAGCTGGCAGTCAATTATTGATTTTGCAAGCTAATCCGGTTCAAGCAATACCAAATCTTGCAGGCGCACTAAGCGCTAAGGCTGTATTTTGGAATTGGGATGTGGAGCCTTACTCAAAAGAACGCGATCGCTCTGTCATTTCCGCCCTTAAAGAAAAAGGTATTGTCGTCCAAAACTTTTGGGATCAACTATTACATTCGCCAAACGAAATTCGCAGTGGTTCTAAAGCGCCTTACACAGTTTATTCCCCTTTTTGGAGAAATTGGAGCAGTCAACCCAAAGCAACTCCTGCTGAAACACTGCAAAATGCGGAAAATTTGAATGAAGCAGAACAAGAAGCTGCAAGAATTGCTGGTGCTGGAAAATTGCCCACAGCTAAAGATTTAGGATTCATTTGGGATAATGAATTGGTGACATCGCCAGGGGAAAAAGCCGCACAAGAAAAGCTAGAGGAATTTTATTCTTCGTCCATTAATGAATATGCAGAACAGCGAAATTTCCCAGCAATTCATGGTACATCGCAACTAAGCGCAGCCCTCAAATTTGGCGCGATTGGCGTTCGCAAAGTTTGGGCTGCTACTATTGCGGCAATGGAACAAAGCCGCAGCGATGAAGCAGAATTCAGCATCAGAAGTTGGCAACAAGAACTTGCGTGGCGAGAGTTTTATCAACATGCAATGTATCACTACCCGGCATTAGCAGAGGGAGCATACCGCGAACCTTTCAAAAATTTTCCTTACGACGAAAACGAAGTACATTTCCAAGCGTGGTGTGAGGGTAAAACTGGATATCCTATAGTGGATGCTGCGATGCGGCAGATGAATGAAACTGCCTGGATGCACAACCGCTGTCGCATGATTGTTGCCAGTTTTCTTACTAAAGATTTGCTGCTTAATCCTAAGTTGGGAGAGGTAGTCTTTACTAAGAAACTCTATGATTGGGATCTTTCAGCCAACAACGGCGGATGGCAGTGGAGTGCTTCTAGTGGGATGGACCCCAAGCCCGTGAGGATTTTTAACCCCGCAAGTCAAGCGCAGAAATTCGATCCAGAGGGGGAATATATACGCCACTGGGTTCCAGAATTGAGGTCGGTGGATACAAAATCTTTGCTAACAGGAAATATACCATCTGATAAGCGCGATCGCTGCGGTTATCCCGCCCCAATTGTGGATCACAACAAGCAACAACGTTTGTTTAAAGAACGCTATCAACAGCAAAAAGAAGGGTTAGAAACTTTGTAGGATACTAACAACGCTAATTTTAGCGATCGCTCTAAAATTGTCAGATAAACCTAATTAGCAAGGGGCGCTCGCAACTAAGTTCATCGAACGCGATCGCTCTCTCCATCTAAACTAAAACAAACTAGCGCCTACCGAACTGCTTGCCCCTGCGATCGCTCCATCAACACGCGGCAATTGCTCAATTTGTAGCCCTTCTTCTTTAAAAACCACCAAATCGAACCAGAAAGTCGTCCCTACGCCTACTTCGCTGACTAAGTGGATGCTAGTGTGATGCTTCTCCATAATATTTCTGACAATAGAAAGGCCCAATCCCGTCCCTTCTAAAGTATGAACCCGATTTTCTACACGGAAGAATCGGTCAAAAATTGCCTTTTGGTCTTCTGGATCTATGCCAATTCCAGTATCAGAAATTTCGATCCGCACCTGCTCTGTCTTGTTGCGACCGTTGGGAGCTGGTTCTTGCAAATAAGCACGAATTGCCACGCATCCACCAGATTTAGTGAACTTCAGTGCATTACCCACCAAATTAGCTAACACCTGAAGTAACAAGTCGTAGTTGCCTACAACGGCTGGCAAATCTGGGTCTATCTCCTGAATAAGTTCGATTCCTTTATCCTTGGCGTTTAACTGGTAGGTGCGTAGCGTTTGCTCAACAGGTTGAGCGATGTCTACCGCGTCAAAGTGATAAATCCTGCAAGATTCGAGTTTCGATAGATCCAGTACGTCATTAACCAAGCGCGTCAGGCGGTCGGTTTCGCGATTAGCAGTTTCTAGAAACTCCCGGCGTTCAGATTCGCTGAGATCTTCGCCGAATTCGTGCAAAGTTTCTATAAAAGATTTGATGTTGAAAAGAGGCGTCCTCAATTCGTGGGAGACATTGCTGATGAACTGGCTTTTTGCCTCATTCAGTTCCACTTCGCGAGTGATATCCTGAACTGTCATAGCAATTCCTTTGATAGTCTCCCGGTACTGATCTAAGACAGTTGTGAGGAGGATGCGGACAGTGCGATTTTCCAAGCGAGACGTAGCGCGATCGCTCACCGAACTCAGCGTAATTCTAAACTCCCCGCCTTCTTTATCTCCTGATGCAATTTGATACAGCGGTCGCGTTAGTTCCATCTGTACCGTCACTGGAAGATAATGCAACACATTTTCTCCCACTGGCGCAGACGTAGCTCCGGGAACCCCGCCATCCCAACCAAAAATTCGCCGCGCTGTCGGATTAACTAAAATTACCTGTAAACTCGTATCCAGCAGCACAGCTCCATCAGCAATCGTAGAAACCAACGTTTCTAGCTTGGCTTTTTCCGCTGTCAGCTCCTCGATATTTTGCTCCTCATAACTCTCCAACCGCTCCGCCATCTCGTTGAAGCTAGAGATGAGTTCGCCTAATTCTCCCCCAAGGGGCAAATTGATTCGCTGCTTGAAGTTTCCCGCAGCAATGTTTTTGACGCCGACTAGCAATTCTTTAATCGGTTGGGTGACTTGGAGTGCGTTAAAAACTGCTCCTAAGATCACCATCACCCAAATCGAAATGAAAACCGCTATAGTGACATCCCGCGTCAAATTCGATGAGGCTACAACTGTAGGATTGGCGTTAATGCCAATCGCTAACACGCCCAGATATTTGCCCTCGTGGCTCAGGGGAACAAAAACATCAGTAACTTCCCCATCGGGAGTTAGATGCTGTCGCACCATCAGCAATTCCGAATTGTCTGCGTAATTCTCTGGTAGCTGAATCCGCCGCTCAATCGTCAGCGAGTTTTGCACCTCGGATTGAGAAAAAGGAATACCGAAGAAAATTTTGCCAGAAGCATCCGCATAGATCATATAGCGGACGCTGCTAGTGCTGCTGTAGAAGCGGTGGGAAAAGCGTGCGACTTCGCTGAGTTTGTTCTCGGCAATTAGAGGAGTGACATTGGCCGCTAGCAGAAGACCCAGATCGCGACCGAAGCGAGTGTCATTCAGTCGGGCATCCTGCTGAATCGTATTCACAGCCCAAAATGTCAGGCCGCTCATAATCAAAGAAACCACGAGGGTGGCAGCGGCCATTAGCTTGGTCTGGAGGGTAAACTCACTCCACCAGTGGGCAATAACTTCTCGGGTATTTTTTAGGAAAGCCAGCAAGGGAGGGCGAGGGGATAAAAAGTAAAAACTAAAAAGTAAAAAGGTAAAAGTATGAAGTCTGTAATTTTGGCTTGGGGGATTTTTCCTTCAGCTTCGACTCCATCCTTTATACTTTATCCTTTCTTTTGGCTTTTTATTTTTGGTTTTCTACTTTTACCTTAGCCTCCAGTCGAGCGCGAGCCGCAGACGCGAGAACCAATATCCCGTCTGTAGTAAACACCCTCAAACTGAATGCGATCGCATGCTGCATAGGCTTTCGCGATCGCGCTCTCAAAATTATCCGCTACTGCTGTAACGCCTAAAACGCGACCGCCGTCAGTCACTAGCTGTTCTTCCTTAATCTTTGTCCCAGCACGAAATACCTGGACATCCAAGGCTTCAGCTTCTTCGATACCGCTGATAATTTGCCCCTTTTCAAATTTCTCCGGATATCCACCAGATGCCAGAACAACACTTACGCATGCCCCCGCTTTCCACCGTATTGGTGGCATTTCTGCTAATTTCTGCTGGGTACAAGCAACTAGCAGGTCTTCCAAAGGTGTTTCTAGTAAAGGCAGAATAGCTTGAGTTTCTGGATCTCCAAACCTACAGTTAAATTCCAGAACTTTGGGTTCGCCTTGGGGTGTAATCATCAACCCAGCGTAGAGGACGCCTCGGTAGTCTATACCTTTAGCTTTTAAAGCCGCGATCGTCGGCTGTAAAATTTCTCGCTGTATGCGCTCCATCAACTCGGGCGTACCAATCGGCGCAGGCGCATAAGCTCCCATTCCACCCGTGTTTGCTCCCGTATCGCCGTCACCAATACGCTTGTGATCCTGTGCAGGTAGCAATGGCAAAATTGTCACGCCATCGGTCAGTGCTAAAACCGATAATTCTTGCCCTGCCAAAAATTCCTCAACCACTACCGTCTTAACGTCGCTGTGGAATAGAGATTCAATGGCAGCTTGAGCTTCTTCAACCGTTGTCGCCACCGTCACGCCCTTGCCAGATGCCAAGCCATCTGCTTTAACAACAATCGGTGCGCCGCGACTGACAACAAACGCTTTCGCCGACTCTGGATCTGAAAATACTGCCGAACGTGCTGTTGGTATTCCAGCTTCGTGCATCAACGCCTTCGCCCACGACTTGCTCGACTCAATTTGCGCTCCCGCTTTCGTAGGGCCAAATACTTTGATATTTTTGCCCTTAAGGTAATCGGTAATGCCTAAAGAAAGCGGCATTTCTGGCCCCACGACTACTAGATTGAAGCCGTGAACGAGGGTAAATTTTTCAATGCCTGAGAAATCATCCAACCTTAAAGGGTGGTTCCGGCAACGATCCAATACAGCCGTGCCACCATTGCCCGGAACACATACTACCTGCTTAACCTGTGGAGATTGCAACAGTTTCCATGCGAGGGCGTGTTCGCGTCCCCCGTTGCCAACAACTAAAACTTTCACCTTAGCCTTGTACTCCTGAAGAATGTATTTTTTTGTAGCATTGCCTCCCAGCAGTCCTCCTTGCGATCGCTAAGCTTAATCAAGCTACCCGTCCTCATTAACCAAAGAACCCATAAACCTCAAGTTTAAAGCTTTCCGCAAAAAAGCAAATGCAATTAATTATGCCACGCCCTAGTTGTTGGTTGGTTTTTGCTAAAGCCACATTAGCAATTGATACAAGCATTAATCCCATTCTTGTAATTCACCGATCCAGTTTCGCATCAGGGCAGTAAGTTGTTCGCGGCGTGTTTCAAAGTTAGCCGCAATCCAGATTAAAAAGCTGCCCACTAACAAACCAACAACCCATTTGAAAAAGGATTGCTTGAGGATTAGCACGACTAGGTGATAAAAGGCATTCAGTAAAAAGGTTGCCGTGCCCACATAAAGAAAAGCACGCACTCGCATAGCCAAGCCAGCAAAAATCGCTATCAGGCTAAATACTCCTGCTTCTATTCCCGTATCTTGATGGAACAAGAATGCTGACACGCAAATTACTCCCATCGCCAGCGATCGCCAGTAGTGGCGAGTTTGCTTTTGACTAGCTAGTTTCAGACTAGGATCGAATTGGGCAACATATAACAGAGATAACCCAAGCGGCACGATGTACCACATAGGATCTGTTATATGCAGAGCCAAAAGCCAGCGGAGGAGCGCCCAATCCACCAGCGCCACACTCATATAGGTAAAACGGATTTGGCTTGCTAAACGCGCAAGCAATGCATAGAACCCCGCTGTAATCAGCAAGCTATACGCGGGAATAACTTCTCTGGTTTCCCATAGAAATACCAGTGGCAGAATGTATGCGGCTTGCTGCCAAGGTCGTTTAGGCCAGCCCCAAGTCTCCCAAGGTAGGATGTAGAGAATATAAGCTCCTACGCAAGCAAGCGGCGCTTTCCAAGGAATCAAAAAATCGGCAGCTAAGATTTTTCCTATTGCCGTATTGAGCCAATAAATCCTCATCCCACCGACTTCCAACAACCCAAGGTAAACCCAGATTTCGGCGGTGGATATTCCTGCTTTCCTTAAAAACGAAGATTCTGAATGTGGCTCATTTGCTAAGGGGGGTTGGGCGCTATCTTCTGCCCGATGTTGCGGCGATCGCTTTCCCTGAAATATGGCATATCGGATTAAAAATACACCAGTTGCCAATCCCACAAGGCGGCTGGCTTCCAAGGGAGCGAATATTGCACCCATCAACAAAGCACTGCTCCAAGCCCAGTGAATGTGAGAAACTGCTCTAAGTTCTGCGGCGCTTAGGCGTAAGTAGCTTATCAGCCAAGGCGATAGTATGCGATATACATACATAATCCCAGTGCCCAACGCGGACATAGCAACCAATGCATCGCCATATGCTCCTCCCGATGCTTGTGCTAGTTGGTAGAACAGTAGTTCGTAGGCAGAAATCGATACTCCAAACAGCCCTAAATAGACTAGAGGTTTAAATTCTTGCTGCCGTCGCCCTACGCCAATGACAATTAAAGCGATCGCCAGCAAACTCAATCCCGTCCAACTTGTAAACGTCCCCCAGCGCAGCAAGCCACCCAACACGCCGTATAGTAGCGGCAGAACGTGCCAACTGCTGGGAATGGTTTCTGTTTCTAATCGATGTCTTCGTCGCCAAACTTCTCCTAAAAGCTGAGTCATTAACCCTAAAGCAATGTTGGCGATCGCTAAATTAATAAGCGATCGCCCAAAAAAGCCCAACAACAAGGCACTCAGCACTTCCAACCCCAAACCCAGCCCGTAAAATGCCCAATTATTGGGTTTTTGCCAACTGCGATAAGCGATCGCGCCCATTGTCAAAGCAGTGGCGATCGAAGTTAACCAACTTGGGGAAGCCAACCCCTGGTACACATAAAGCGAGTGCAGAGTCAGCATCGATAACTCAAAACTACACAGCGCGATCGCCCACCCGTCATTTGCAGAGGCGTAAATTGCCGCTAAAGTACCATTGCGCCGAATTAGCAAACTTCTAGCTAACCATAAAGTCAGGATAGCGATCGCCCCCGCCAACAACCACCCAGCTAATGACAATCGCGGCAATCCTGGCACGCCATCCCACAAAAGTATGGCGAGGAAACTTAAGCCAAAACCTACTGTAATTATCGCTGCTGCCAAGTTCCGCAAGTAGCGTGTATTCAGCAACATCAAGCCAGTTGCAACGCCTAAACCGATTAATCTAATTCCCGGTAGCGTTAGTGTCAGCAGTTGTGCCATCAGTAAAGCTGCGACACTCAGCCAGCTAGCCAGTTTTCTACGCTTTACACCACTTTGACTGGCAACTACAGTTAAAGCCAAGGGTGTAATTAGCCAGATAATTCCCCAATTTTGACTGGTAGATAAGGAAACATTCTGAGCTAAAAATGAATAACTCAGCGCAGCTAGTCCTAAACCAATGTGCCATGCACTGCGCCGCCAGAAGTGCTGAGTAGAAACGCGATGAATCGCGTCTGAATGTTGCGTTGAAGATTCCGCATTTAACTCCTCACTTTCGCTTTGTAACTCAACAGTGCTTCGCGTTGCTGTTGGGGTAACGAGTTTCTCGCGTATTAACATAAATCCCCATTCTGCCACCATGACAGCTAAGGAAATGCTTGCCCAAATTTCTAGAGTCAGATTTGGTAAGAAGCGGTTAATGACAGAAGCAAGAGTTAGCAACGCCATAACGTGAGTTAGATACACCAGGCTAACCCTAGTGGGAGTGCGGCGTTGAGTAACGATCGCCAAAGTTAGGGTAGAAAATATTAGATTGAGCGATCGCACTGTGGGATTTGCCAAGCTGATGAAAGTAAGCACAACCCCAAACCCAAGTGTTAATTGTTCGGCACAATAGGCTAATTCAAACTTTGAGCAACGATAAAACCATTGTGCTAAAGCCAGACTTACAATCGCGTAGGGAAATAAAGCCAAACTTAGCAAAGTCCAAGGGGCATCTTGGGAATTAGTGAGTTGAGTTATAAATGCGATCGCGCCCTGTTGTACGGATGGCGGAACTAACCGCCAACTCAGCCAAATTATCTGCAATCCAATGGCTAAAAGTGCGGCTAAATCAGCTTTAAGCCAAAACCGCTGCAAGCGAGTGGCAAAAAACCATAACCCTAAAACGCTAACTGCGATCGCTTGCCAGGGAACAGTTTCTACTGAAACCAGCCAACCTAAGAGTAATAATATTCCGCCTATTGTTTCCCAAGGAAATTCGCGATTGGGGATTGGGGAGGATTGCGCGATCGCAGAGTTGGGAAGATTAGTAATATTATCTTCCCTGTCCCCAGCCCCTATGGGCGAAACTTGCTGCGCTAGCCAAGCCACCAACCAGCCGCAAATTCCCAGGGCTAACCCTAGCTGGCTAATTTCTACACGGATAACAAAAATCGCTCTTACCAGTAGCATCGCCAAGGCATAGAGCGTTACAGTTGCTGTTAGATTGAGAGGCGTTTGCTGAGATGCTTTAGTGTTAATGCGAGAATTTATTCCAATCTCGCCGTCTTTTTGTTGCTTTTTTAGATAACGAGTTTGATAGAAGGTGACTAGAGACGTTCCCACCATTCCCAAATAAACGGCAATTAGGGGAAATCCTGATAATTTCCAGCCCCAGTGTAGGTAACTGAGTCCCAGAATATTTACTAAGGGCAATACTGGTAGCGACCGAGATTGTTGGGTTTGAGGTTGATTTTTTAATAGCAAAAATGTAATAGCTGTGAGGGCAATTGAAGCGATCGCTACTACAATCCAATCCAAAGGATTCTGCCACAAGCCAAAGCTATCCATCGCCCAAAAATTCACGGGCACTAACAGCAACGTAGCGATTTGCAATGTCTGTGCTGTTAAGCGTAAATTCTGATGTTTGCCAGCCCAGAAACTTACCGCCCAGAAAATTAAGGTATACCCCAACAAAACCCCATACTGTCCGGCTGCGGGAAACCTCTCCCATTGACTGGCAGCTAGCACCCCAGAGGACACTACTACCATGAAGACGCCCAAAAATAGCAGCCACCTGACGCTTAATTCTGCCATTAGCGACTGCAACATCCCGCTACCCCTTGGTTCTTTTAATAAGGGGGGTTTAGGGGGAGTAGATTCTGTGACAAAATCTTCGGTGAAATCCAGCGAATTGTGAGGGAAATTAGACCCAGAGGATACCGTCATTTGAGGAGATAATGCAGGCGTCGTCGCGGGTGCAACTATCGAGACGGGGCAACTTAGGCAATCTTGGCATATCTGTCTAACCTTAGCATCAGATATCAAACCCAAACGCAACCATACATCCAGCCCTTCCAATAGCTGAGGATGGGTTGAAGAAACCGAAATTTCAATTATTCTTTCAAACGAATATGGCATCACCAACCACCTAGTAGATGGATACTCAGATTGTGTTCTTGATATGAAGTATCGGCTAATGCTGCTGTGCCACTTTAAGACCCGACGATAAGGCGATTTCGCTGGGCTGTGCTTACTTTTACAATATTGATGCGTGTTGGAGTATTAAAATAGGTTTTTAACAAAACTTACCTTATTCCACTGAAAAAATAGTAAACCCATAATTAACAAATATAGCTTTGGCGCGATCGCTGGTGAGAAACTTTACAAAATCTTTTGCTAATGCAACATTCTTACTACGTTGCAAGACAGCTACACAATAGACAATCGGAGAGTGGGAATTTTCCGGAACAACACTCACAACTCTTACTTTCTCTGACTGTATAGCATCTGTTACATAAGCAAGACCTGCATCCGCCTTTTTATTTGCTACTAAATTGATTACTTCACGAGGATCTTTACCAAAGATAACTTTATTTTTAATTCGATCTAAAATTCCAAAATGAATTAAACTTTCCCTAGAATATCTGCCATCTGGTGCTTTCTCTGGGTCCGATAAAGCGATTTTATTTACTTTATTGCTGACCAAATCCTTAATCTCAAAGATAGCTGAAGAATCCTTTGTCGCAATTAAGGCTATTTTATTTCTCAGTATATTCGTCCGCGTATTTTCAGTTATTAAGTTTTTGTCTTGTAGATTATCCATTTCTTTACTACCTGCGGAGATGAAAATATCTGCTGCACCTCCCTCTTCAATTTGCTTGGCTAAAGTACCAGCACCTGCAAAGTTATAACTAAGCGTAACGTTTTGCTTTTGTTTTAGGTAATCTGACTCTATTTCTGGCATTACGTCTATTAAACTAATACCTGCCGATATTTCTAAAATGTTGTTTTTTGTTTTTATTAGGTTACAGCCAAATAAAGAACATATAATAGTTAGGCAGCAAATTAAAGGTAGTAGCGGTTTAATATTCATTTTTTTAATTAAATAATAATTAAAATGTATAATTAAATATAGTAGTTTCATTTTAGTGATGATATTGCTTTATTTATTTTTACAACTTAGTGGCTATACTTTGGGGTTATGCCAAATAGGGCAAATTATAATAAGTGCGCGATCGCCAAATAATATTTCGTTAAAACAGTTTATATTACAGATAGAGCGCCCTCAAGACAGGGAACTATATAAGAAAGGCGCTTTGGGCTATTTAGTAGTGTCTGATAAATGCTGTTAAGGGTAAATTATTGGGTTTGGTAGCAGCTAATTATATAGCTCACCACGAAACATCCGTCAAGGCTAAACAGAACATGATCAAAGCTCCACTGCTCGTTCGCAAAGCTGCCACTGCGCCCACAGCCCCTCATCAAAGCCAAACGGGGAAAGTAAGCAGGTTATTTTTCCTGAAGGTTGCAGGGGGGTTGGGGTTAGCAACCGTGCTGCTGGTTGGCGTTGCAGCGATCGCATACCGCAGCATAAATCGGTTGGTTGAGACTAACGAGAGGTCAAAAGATACTTTTACCATTATTAAACAGCTTGATACCGTCCTCTCATACGTCAAGGATGCTGAAACTGGTCAACGTGGCTACATCTTAACCGAAAACGAGGATTATCTAGAACCTTATAGGGCTGGGGCTGGAGTAGTTAAGGAACAAGTTAGAATACTCAGGGAATTAACTGCAAATAATACCAATCAACAGCGAAAGATCCACAAGTTAGAGTTTTTGATTGGCAGTAAGTTGGCTGAACTCCAGCATACGATTGAGCTGCGAAAAAACAATGGTATAGCAGCGGCGATTTCTATAGTAAAGACTAATCAAGGTAAGAAGGTGATGGATGACATCCGCCGCCTAGTTTATGAATTAGAGATTGAGCAGAAGCAGTTATTAACACAGCAGCAAGAAGAGGCAAAAAAAGAAGCACAAAATGCTTTTATCGCTTTTTCAGGCGGAATTTCCTTAAATTTTGGTATTTTATTCTGGGTATACACGCTGATAGCTGGGCATCTCGCGGAGCGCAACCGCGCCCAGGAGGAACTAGGCAAAGAACGCGATTATACAGCGTTCGTTATTCAGAAGACACCAGCAATGATTGTGGGGATAACGCCTGACGGCATTACTAATTTCATCAATCCTGCTGTCGAGGAAGCGACTGGCTATCGCGCAGAAGAATTGATCGGGAAAAACTGGTGGCAAATATTTTATCCTGGGGACGAATACAAGCAATTTGAGCAGTTATGGCGCGATATTCAAGAGGGCAAATGCCGCGACTGCGAGATGGTTTTGACGGCACAAAATGGAGAAAAACTGACAATCGCCTGGAACCACCAGAACCGATACGATCAAAACGGCAGCTTGGTAGAAGTGATTGGCTTTGGCAACAATGTGAGCGATCGCGTTCGGGCTGAAGAAATTCGCCAAGGTGCTGAACTACTGCAACTGGTACTAGACAACATCCCCCAAGCCATCTTTTGGAAAGATAGAAACGGTGTCTATCTGGGCTGTAACAAGAATTGGTGCAAAATTATTGGTTTGAGCCGTCCAGAGAAGATTCTGGGAAAAACAGACTACGACTTGTGGCACGCTTCAAAGGCAGATCAATATCGCTGTGACGATCTGCGAGTTATGGATACAGATACGCCGGAACTGCATGATATAGAACGCAGCATTCAGCCCAGCGGTAAGGAAATATGGCTAGATATCAACCGAGTGCCAATCCACGATCGCGAGGGAAAAGTAATCGGCATACTGGGCACGATTGAAGATATCACCAGTCGCAAGCAAGCAGAAAAAGCCTTGCGGCAGAACATAGAAATGCTTGAGTTAGCGACGGACGCCATTATAATTCGCGATCTCAATGACGCGATCGCCTATTGGAATCAAGGTGCAGAACGGCTATATGGTTGGAAAAAACCAGATGTTTTGGGCAAATACGTCCATACCTTTTTGGAAACAATCTTTCCCAAGCCCCTGGAAGAAGTTTTAGCAGAATTCCTGCGTGAAGGGCGATGGGAGGGTGAATTGATCCATACCAAGCGTGATGGTACTCAAATCGTAGTTGAGAGTCGCTGGACTTTGCAAAGGGATGAAGAGGGTAAGATAGTCGCAATGTTAGAAATCAACAACGACATTAGCGATGCCGTGGCGGCGGCTACGCAACGCAAGCAGGCGGAAGAAGACTTGCGCCAATCAGAAGCCCAGTTGCGACAGCAAGCGCAGCAGCTAAAACAAACTCTGCACGAATTACAAAAGACTCAAGCACAACTGGTTCAGACCGAGAAAATGTCTAGTCTCGGTCAACTGGTTGCAGGTGTCGCCCACGAAATTAACAACCCCGTTAATTTCATCTACGGCAATCTCATCCACGCCGATGAATACACTCAAGATCTGCTACGCCTAATTAAACTCTACCAGCAATACTATCCCAATCCAGCTTTGGAAATTCAGGACGAGGCAGAAGCAATTGAACTAGATTTCCTCATCGAAGATCTACCCAAGATCTTGGCTTCGATGAAAATAGGAGCAGACCGCATACGCTCTATTGTCCTTAGCTTGCGAAACTTTTCGCGGCTGGATGAAGCCGAAATGAAGGCTGTAGATATTCACGATGGAATTGATAGCACGCTGTTAATTCTGCAAAATCGTCTGAAAGCAAAACCTGATAATCCTGGAATTCAGACAATCAAAGAATACGGTAAATTACCTCTGGTTGAGTGTTACCCTGGACAGCTCAACCAAGTGTTTATGAATTTGTTAACTAATGCCATTGATGCCCTAGAGCAAGAGAAAACGAACGGTGATTCGCCAATACAAAATCCCCAGATTCGGATTCGTACCGAAGTTTTAAAATCAAATACTATAACGATTAGCATTGCCGATAATGGCCCTGGAATGACGCCTGAAGTATGTTCGCGCCTATTTGACCCATTTTTTACTACAAAAGCTGTGGGTAAAGGCACTGGCTTGGGTTTATCCATCAGCTATCAAATTGTGGTAGAAAAACACGGCGGTCAACTCAAGTGTATTTCAGCACCAGGCCAAGGTGCGGAGTTTGTTATTAAAATCCCGATTCGCCCGGTGGGCGCTGAAATTGGTGCTACAAAAGCATCCAATAAATAATATTATGCAGGTGTTATTTTTTATAGCCGCTTGATTGAACTAGGGGACTACAAATAAAGAACGCGATCGCTAGTTTATTTTGATGTGGCTTTTAGAGTTATCATCAAACTTGCGATCGCAAGACCTAGTAACATTAGCAACCCTTGATTCCTCTGACACCAGAGCCTAACCCGTTGATGCCACGATACATTGTCTAGAGGGTTAGCCTCTAATTGAGGCTTAGATTTGTCGTAGTAGAGAGTACACTCTTTGGCATAGGGGCGTTTGGGAAAGGTACAGCTATCGTCTTCGTGGTAGGTACAGCTGTTGCACAGAGACTCATCTCCACTAGAGCGATGTAACGTAATGCCGGGATGACCGTAAGCTTTCAGAACATTTCGACAATGAGGACAGCTAGTAGCCTGAGCATCTACAAGTTGATGGCATTTGGGACAACAAGGCATGGCTCGGTAGAAGTGAATCAACGGTTATCTTGTAGCCTATCCTATATATGCGAAGCACCTAAGAGTTCGCCTGCGTCGATGGAAACTTTCGGACTTGATATTCGCCTGACTCAATAATTGGCACTGCGTCTCCGAAGGTTTGGTCAAATTTCCGCTCTACCTCTTCCAGACGATCTTGGGGAATCGACTTCCACTCTTCCCTACTTGCCCAGCGAATCACCATAATAATTTCTGAGGGTCGATAGGGGTTTATCCAAACCTCTTTACCCAGGAAGCCAGGACAGGTGGCGAGGAATGCTGTCCAGATTTCTTCATCGGTACGAATATATTTTTCCCGGAGTTCGGGGGAGACTCGCACTTTGAGCCATTCTATAAGCATGATTCAATCGCTGTTGCTTGCTAGCTTGAGAGGCAGTAGAGCGGGGTTCAATCATATAAATATAATTGTGCCATCATCAAAGCTAGTCAGCTTGGCAGCAGGGTAGGGCTAGAATATCACAGAATAGAATTGTAGGCCGATCTGGATAAGATTCCAACATCGCCTTATGGTACAGGTTCAGCCGCCCACTAGAGCGGCAAATGACAGGAAAGCAGTATGGATAATAACAACTGGCTCAAGCAGCTATTGATGATGGGTGTGGGTACAACATCATTGGTAGCAGACAAAATCAGAGAAGTTAGCGATGAATGGGTGAAAGAGGGGAAGATCAATCCCGACCAGGCTAAGGGGCTGGTAGACGACTTAATGCAGCAGCTTAAGACGGATCAGGGTAGCGTGGAAGCGCAGATGCAACGCCAGATGCGGAATATGTTGCAGGATTTGGGAGTTCCTCGTCAGGCTGAGGTTGATGAATTGCGGGGGCGCATTGACAGGCTGGAGCGCCAGGTGCGAGATCTGGAAAATAAGCTCTGGCGGTGATAGGATTTGGCGGGGGTGGAATTTTATCCGCCTCCGATGATTTTGGATTGCTCGAAATTTAAAATCAAAAACTTTTATGTCAAAGAGTCATGGAGGATAGATTTTGAGAGAGATTTTAATCAGCGCAGGGGTGATGCTGGCTTTTTTTGTGCTATTTATTGCGGCTCAATTTAGCAACCCTCAGAAAGCGGCGATCGCATCTGAGATTAGCAAAAATCAACCCGCAGTTGTTGCACAAATTACTAGCAACTCTACTGTTGCTGAAAACACCACACTTATCGCAATGGATAGCAACTCAGAAAGTAACAAAGCTGATGGTCAAAACGTGCAGACTACCGACTCTGGTCTGAAGTACGTCGAGTTACAGGAAGGGACTGGGGCGACTCCTAAAAAGGGTCAGACTGTTGTAGTTCACTACACCGGGACTCTGGAGAATGGCACGAAGTTCGATAGTTCGCGCGATCGCAATGAGCCCTTCTCTTTTAAACTAGGTGTCGGAAAAGTAATCAAAGGCTGGGACGAAGGACTCAGCACGATGAAAGTTGGCGGACGCCGCCAGTTAATTATCCCCCCAGATTTGGGTTATGGCCGCAGTGGCGCTGGTGGAGTAATTCCTCCGAATGCAACGCTAATTTTCGATGTGGAATTGCTGAAAATTAGTTAGAAACAACTCAACTCTGGTATGCGGAGTTACCTCCAAATGCCAGAGGTTATTAACTTTACGATGACAAACAATTCCAATCATCCAAGAGACTACGATGCAGTTCTTGGCGGTAAAGCACCATCCCCTGCTAGCGGCGCAGTCTTAGGGGGGCTGCAAGGAGCCAAGATGCGCTTGGCTAGCACTGTTGTTGACGAAAGAATCGCTGCTCTAACAGAGGCGCTAAAGTACGGGCAAGCAGGTTTAGATTTGGTGATTGAAGCTTTAAAGGACGAATCTGAGCAGGTACGGCAAGCTGCATATGTACTGCTCCAGGAAAGTGGAGAACCAAGAGTAAAAGAGGTGTTGATGACAACACCTTCAGGACTCAAGTATGTCGATTTAAAGTTGGGAGACGAAGCTATTCCTAAAAAGGGTCAGACTGTTGTAGTTCACTACACCGGGACTCTGGAGAATGGCACGAAGTTCGATAGTTCGCGCGATCGCAATCAGCCCTTCTCATTCAAACTAGGTGTCGGACAAGTAATCAAAGGCTGGGACGAAGGACTCAGCACGATGAAAGTTGGCGGTCGTCGCCAGCTAATTATCCCCCCAGACTTGGGTTATGGCTCCAGAGGCGCTGGTGGAGTAATTCCTGGAAATGCAACGCTAATTTTCGATGTGGAACTGTTGAAAATTAGCTAAGTAGCTCTTTAAAAACCCGGTTTTCCCAAAAACCGGGTTTTTGCGAATTTATTATTTAGCTAAATTCCTAAACTGCGTAAATTCCGGATTAAACAAAAGTTTAATCGTTCCTGTTGGGCCATTACGATGTTTTGCTATTATTATTTCGGTAATATCTCTATCAGGAGAATCCGGATTGTAATAACTATCTCTATACAACATCATAATTAAATCCGAATCTTGTTCAATACTTCCGCTCTCTCTTAAATCGGACATCATTGGGCGCTTGTTGGTGCGGGCTTCGACGCCTCGACTTAGCTGAGATAAAGCAATAATTGGAACGTTGAGTTCGCGGGCTAAACCTTTCAAACTTCGCGTAATTTTTGACAATTCCTGTACGCGGTTATCGCCGCCACCTTCCATCAATTGCAAGTAATCGAGGAGAATTAATCCCAACTCTCCACCTTGTTCTGCTTGCAGACGACGAGCCTCTGTTCGCATCTGCATGACCGTCATGTTAGGGGTATCGTCAATAAATATGGGCACTTCAGATAAAGAAGTAATAGCGCGGATTAACTTTTCCCAATCATTTTGAGCAATTCGCCCTGCCCGCAGACGGTTACTTTCAATCTCCGCCTCGCTAGCCAGCATTCGCTGCACTAACTGTTCTTTAGACATTTCTAAGCTAAAAACAGCAACTGGTAACTTTAGCCCAGAGGCGATATTTTGAGCAATATTCAGAGCGAAACTGGTTTTGCCCATTGACGGTCTCCCAGCCACGATAATCAGGTCAGAACGCTGAAAACCGCTGGTCATAGCATCGAGATCGTAGAAAGCACAGGCAAGGCCGGGTAGAGCTGTCCCTTGGTTTTGGCTTTCTATATCCTGGAAAGTATGGACGAGCGTATCAGAAATCGGCACCAGACCCCGCTGGGGACGAGCCTGACCGATACTGAAAATCTTTTGTTGTGCTTGGTCGAGGACTGTTTCCAAAGCTGTGGTTGTGTCGTAACCTAGCTGGATA
Source organism: Microcoleus sp. FACHB-831 (assembly GCF_014695585.1). NCBI lineage: Bacteria > Bacillati > Cyanobacteriota > Cyanophyceae > Oscillatoriales > Microcoleaceae > Microcoleus > Microcoleus sp. FACHB-831. The sequence goes on from NZ_JACJON010000061.1 coordinate 103,964, forward strand.
ATCTCGTTGCCAACTTGGATTAACTTGCGTCGCAGGTATTTGTCAATTACCAGGGCGGCTAATGCGTCAATATTGATGGCTGATACGGTGCGATCGACCAATTGCGCTAACTTGCTTTGTCCGCCAACCTTCTCCAGCAAGCCTTGGTCAGAAAGTCCGGCTGCAACGCTCATCAAGTCAGTCGGCTTGCCTTGAGCGTTGAGGGTTAAGGCGCAGCGATATATCTCGCGATGGGCAGTAATATAGAAAGCTTCTGGAATGAGGCGATCGCTCACCCTCCCAATGGCTTCCGGGTCAAGCAAAATCCCCCCCAAGATCGCCTCTTCAGCGTCGATGTTCTGTGGCGGCAGGCGATCGGCCAAAACGTTAAAATTCAGTTCTTCAGCCATATAAGAGAAAGGAAGAGGAGGAGCATCTTGTAGAGACGGCGATAATCTCGCGTCTCCAATCAGAAACCCGTTTTCGCGGGTGAAAACGGGTTTCAAAGGAACCATCAAAATTTTAAAAGTGGAAACTACGCCGTTGGTACAACCTGAATTTGCACGGTCGCCGTCACTTCAGGATGCAGCTTGATTTCAGCTCTGTAAACCCCAGTCTTACGAATTTCAGGTAAAGAAATAGTCCGCCGATCTATTTCCTGACCTGTAACTGATTGAATTACTTCTGCCACTTCCGGATCGGTGATGCTACCAAAAATCGCGTCTCCTTCACCTACTTGTTTGCGGATACTGAAGCTACCAGCTGCTTCAATAGCCTCTTTAACCTTAATAGCTTGCTCTTTCAACTCCAGCTGACGCTGCCTTTCTATCTCTTTACGCCGTTCTACTTGCTTGAGAAGGCCAGGGGTGGCAGGAACTCCCAATTTTTGGGGTATTAGATAATTGCGAGCATAACCGGGAGCGACTTCAACTAAGTCGCCATTTTTTCCCAGTTTGCTAACATCTTGATTCAAAACTAATTGCACGCGCTTAGCCATAGTCTTTTTTCTGATGCAGATCCGACAACGAGTGATTATAGGCCAGAACTCTTTATCTTACGAAATATAGGGGAGCGATCGCAACCCATCCCCTACTGGGAATGCTTATATTTCTAATATCGATCCTTCATTCCCCGCAGGCGGGCAAATGTCTGTAGCTCATCTTTACTGTTGGTAGCCGATTTGAGGGCAGTATCGTCCCAACGCAAAAAGGGATTGGTGCGCTTTTCTACCCCCAGCGTCGATGGTACTGTCGCCTCTGACCGACTGCGTGCCGCCTTAACATCAGCAAAGCGAGTTTGTAAATCTGTGTTGTTGGCATCGACAGTTAACGCAAATTCCAGATTTTTCAGGGTATATTCGTGGGCACACCAGACTCGCGTGTTATCTGGTAAAGCCCGCAGCTTGCCCAAAGACTCTACCATCTGCGTGGGCGTACCTTCAAATAGCCTGCCGCAGCCTCCAGCAAAGAGGGTATCGCCACAAAATAAATCGCCAGTTTCGCCAGCTACATCTGGGGGGAAGTAGTAAGCGATGTGGGCGCGGGTATGTCCGGGAACGAAGAAGACTTCGCCGATTTTACCTGCAAATTCGACGCGATCGCCCTCTTGCAAAAACACCTGTTGTCCCGGAATTCTTCCCTTATCCTCGGCACCCCCATACACGCGAACATTGGGGAAATGCTGCATTAGCTGCCGATTCCCCCCCACATGATCGTTGTGATGGTGAGTATTAAAAATCGCCACCAACTCAGCACCAAGTTCTTCGAGTCGCCGCAGCACAGGCTGTGCTTCAGCTGGATCTACTACGGCTGCAACCTTCTGCTTTTCATCGTGCAGCAAGAATATGTAGTTGTCAGAAAGGGCGGGAAGTCGGTAAACCTGCATTGGACAATGCCTCCGGGAGTCGCCTGTCTTAAAACGGCAGGAATGTATTATTTCTTCACACTATTCTTACAAGAACTTTAGTGCCCTGCCAACTGGCGAAAAGAGGATAATCTTAAAGAGAACATCTACATAACAGCCTATGGCATGGACGCGCGATCGCCAATCAACCCCGAATATTCAGCAAATGGTAGACCAGATCCTTGTCAAGGGTCAATTAAACCGTCAAGAGTATCTTCAACTGACTACTACTATCCTCTCTGATTACAATGTCACCGATGAAGAACGTCGTCAAATTAATCGTATATTTGACGATGTGCAGACAGGGCGCGTGAAGCTACTAGCTTGGTAGCAATATTAGAACCATTATCTTTTTAGATATGTTGGTAATATCCGCTAAATCTGGACAATTAGGCAACAGGCTCTTGCTATTTGCAAATTTTATTGCCTTTGCAATTGAGCATAACCTGAAAATTTTAAACCCTGCGTTTGAGGAATATGCAGATTTTTTCCAGTCTACTTCCCAAGATTTACTGTGTTCTTATCCTGTTCTCGGTATAAAGATTAAAGGTAATAAATATTTTAGAAATAAATACTACTCTTTTAATCGCTACTTAGCGGAACGAGGTGTTTTCAAAACTATCAGCCTTACCAGAGAGCAGCCATTCACATGGAAAAAATTTAATGTTTTAGAGCAATTAGACAGAAAATCTCTTAATTTTTTTCAGGGCTGGTTATTTAGAGATGGGTGGTTTGTTAGCGATACAGATTTATTGCAAAAACATGGCGATGCGATTCGCGCTTACTTTACTCCTTTAACAGACTATCAGTTAAAGGTGAATAATTTAATATCAACAATACGCAAAAGCGCCGATATTGTTATTGGAATTCACATCAGACATGGTGATTATCAGCAGCATCAAGGTGGAAGATATTTTTATACAATTCCAGAATACGTGCAGGTGATGGAATCAGCCCAAAAGCTATTCCCCGATAAACAGGTGACGTTTTTAATTTGCTCTAATGTCGAACAGGACAAGCATTTGTTTGATAAATTTAATTACACCTATGGTAACAATCACATAATTGAGGATATGTATTCTTTGGCTGAATGCGACTATATTATTGGCCCTCCCAGTAGTTATACTATGTGGGCATCGTTTTATGGCGATCGCCCGCTTTATATGATTAGAGACTGCAATAAAATTATACACATTAAAGACTTTGTGTGCTTCTATGAGTGGAAAGGAATTTTCCACGCCGCCGAGGACTGGAGTAAAAGTTTCTGGGAATGGACTCACTAAAATAAAAGATGGTAGCAGGAACCAAAGGAATTATTACAATATTGGTAGGAATGTATTCTTTTCAAGACTGCATTCATTTTTTGGCGTCGGTAAGGAAATTTCATCAAGAACCAATTGTAATTTTGATAGCTGGAGTTCCGACAATTTTACATCCTCTCCTTAAAGCATTCGGAAATGTAACGCTTAAGGAAGCACCTTCTAATGTGAATCCAGTTTTAGCATCGCGGATGGCTAAACTCGTACTATATCAGGAATCGCCGTTTGATAAAACCATTTATATGGATTGCGATATTTGTCTTTTAGCAAATATAGATGAAGTTTTTGATTTTTTAGATGAAGCGGATATTTTAATAACTAAAGATGTCCAGCCTTCTATCTCGCAGGCGACAAATTTGCTAAGAGGAAAGCAAGAGGTTCTGCAAACTTTGCAATCTGTAGGATTACCGCTGAAGGAAGATAGCGTTCAATATAATGGGGGATTTATTGGCTTTAAAAGGAGCGATACTGCTGAAACTTTGTTTAATAATATTCAAAAATACTTTGATGTTATCGTTAAAAATCAAGATGTATTGTTGTTGAAGGATCAAGGAGCGATCGCTTCTGCTATTGAAGTTGTCAGACCTAACATGAAAATCCTGCCGCCTACTTATAATTATCTCAGTAAGTGGAAAGAATTGTATGAAATTAACGAATCCGTAAAGGTTCTACACTGTACCTATCCTTATCGACCACAATACGCTAAAAATATTACACGTTCTATTTATACAAGAATTTTTGACCAATTGGCTAAATTTCTTTTACCGAATCAGGTTAAAAATCCTTGGCGTATCAAGTAACCGTCAATTGGGTAAATACACTATATGGAAATAAACAAAGAATCTAAAGTATCATTGCTCGTTTGGAATTTATCTACAAATGACGGAGTAATTCGAGCCTCGATACTGGGAAAAGCGCTTTCGCGGCTTGGCTGCAAATATGAAATATTAGGTTTTAGTTTTGGCGGCAATTTGTATGGAGCAATTCCATCTAATATTAAGATTATATCTGCGGACATCAATGAATTTAACAGCTTTTTCAAAGCAGCGAAAGACCTTTTTAATAAAATCGATGGAGATATAATTTATGCAATTAAGCCTCAAGTTGCCAGTTTTGGGATAGGACTGGTTAAAAAACTTTCTGCACGTCGTCCCCTGATTTTAGACATTGATGATTGGGAACTTAGCTGGCATGGTGGCGATGATTGGCAATATCGTCCTAGTATCAAACAGTTAGCTAGGGATATGCTTAAAAAAAACGGTGCTTTGAGGCGTCCTGATCATCCTTTGTACTTAAAATGGCTCGAAAATTTAATTAGTCAAGCGGATGCTGTAACCGTGCATACCAACTTTTTACAGCAGCGTTTTGGTGGTATTTCGGTTCCCAATGGTAAGGATATTTCGTTATTCGATCCCAATTTATATAACCCTTCTGAAAGCAAAATTCGGTATGGTTTGTCTGAATACCGAATTTTAATGTTTCCTGGTGCGCCAAGACCTTACAAGGGTTTGGAAGATGTTCTAGTTGCGCTGGATATGTTAAATCAGCCAGACTTAAGATTGGTTATTGTTGGCGGCAACCCTTACGATAATTATGATGATAAACTCATTGAACAGTGGGGACGTTGGATTATTAAGCTACCCAGCTATCCTGTTGAGGTGATGCCTGATGTTGTAGCTGCTGCTGACGTTGTGGTTGTTCCCCAGCGTGACACGGCTGCCACTAGAGCGCAGTTTCCACTAAAGCTAACAGATGGTATGGCAATGGCTAAACCTGTCTTAGCTACAAGAGTGGGAGATGTTCCCGAAATTTTGGGTGGAACGGGTTATCTGGTCGATCCTAGTTCGCCGGAGCAAATTGCTGAAAAAATTCAGTGGATATTCCAAAATTTAGATGAAGCGAACGAGCTTGGCTTAAAAGCCAGAGAAAGATGTGTAGCCTACTATAGCATTGAGGCGATCGCAGCTAAACTTTCAGAAATAATCGCACGTTTATAACAACAGGGCACTTGGTAGATTGCTATAAAAATATAAACAGACTTAAAAAGCATTTTTACAGTGATTGTTATCCAATAGCTATGATTGTAAAGTGCAGTTAATTGGCTTTTGTTAATACTCGATTACTTTTAGCTAGCAATAATTGCTGTATGTCTTCAAAGAAGCTAATCCTAAAATATTTTCGGCGATATCCTGGGTTGGTTCTGCTGACTATAATTTTGGGATTTGCAGGAGCATTATTTAATGGTGTTAGTACAACGCTAATTGTCCCAATATTGTTAAATTTTTTAGGCCAAAGCGTAGCTTTAAAAGGAGTCCCACCGATTATTCAGGCGATAATGTCTCCGTTTGATAAGGTTCCGGGAGACTATCGCCTGTTGGTGATGGCGAGCGCTATTGTGCTGACTATTATTTTGAAGAACCTTTCTAGTTATTCGGGTACTTTAGTGTCGAGTTCCCTAACGCGAAAAATAACGTCTGATATGCGTTTTGAGGGCCTAGATTTGTTGCTAGAAGTCGATATAGATTTTTACTCTCAGACGAATGTGGGCGATTTGATCAACAGTTTGGGTGGGGAAATCGGTCGGGCTTCAGGTGCGATTATTACCGCCGTGAGAATGATAATAATCGCTATAACTGTTTTAGTATTCGTAGGTTTGCTACTGGGGATTTCTTGGCAGCTGACAGTGGCTTCAACTGGTTTGTTGAGTTTAGTAGCGTTAGTTAATCAATACTCGATTGGGCGTGCCAAATATTTTGGCAAGCAGCTATCAGAAATGTCGAGAGCATATTCTGTAAGGGTGCTAGAAACGCTGAGTGGAATTCGACTGGTTAAGGCAACGGGGAATGAAAAAAGAGAATATGAAAGAATACAAAAGCTAATACGCGATCGCGAACAGGCTGATTTCCAATCGCAGGTTAACTCGGCTGCTGTTGCACCTGTTAGCGAGGTTTCTAGCATTTTGGCGCTGATGTTAATTGTTATCCTGGGACGCACATTTTTTGCTAACCAAATTGAGTCCCTGCAAGCCGTGCTACTCACCTACTTGCTGGTGCTTTTCCGGCTGCTACCAACTATTTCTCAGTTAAACAGCACTAGAAGCCAATATGCCAATACTATGCCTAGCGTGGATATGGTATCTGAATTTTTGCGGCGCGATAACAAGCCGTTTATGAAAAACGGTTCTTTGCCCTATAAAAAATTGCAAGAAGGAATTCATTTCAATAAGGTTTCTTTTGCCTATCCCACTAACGATAATTTGGTATTAAAGGATGTTGATTTGTACCTACCTCGCGGCACTACGTTGGCTTTGGTGGGAGGTTCGGGGGCTGGTAAATCAACTTTAGCCGATCTTTTACCGCGATTTTATGACCCCATTAGCGGCAGCATTACTATAGACGGAATTGACTTGCGATCGTTTGATGTCCACAGCTTGAGAAGGGCGATGGGGATTGTTAGCCAAGAGACGTTTATGTTTAATGACTCTGTGCGCCATAATATTACCTATGCACGCCCGGATGCTACAGAAAAAGAACTTCTTGCGGCTGTGAAGCGGGCGAATGCTTATGAGTTTATTGTGCAACTACCACAAGCGCCCGATACAATGATTGGCGATCGCGGGGTGCTTTTATCTGGGGGACAGCGCCAGCGTCTTGCCATTGCTCGCGCTTTGTTGCAAGATCCGGAAATATTAATTCTTGATGAAGCAACTAGCGCTTTAGATACAGTTTCCGAACGATTGGTACAGTCGGCTTTAGACAATTTAAGTAGCGATCGCACTACGCTGATTATTGCTCACCGCCTCTCTACCGTGCAGCATGCCCATCAAATTGCTGTCCTAGAAAAAGGACATGTTGTAGAACTTGGCACGCATGAAGAACTTTTAAAAAAAGGCGGCTACTATACCCGTCTTTACTCAATGCAATTTGCCGAGGACAACCAAGATGCGATCAAAACAGCAGTTAATGAAGCTTTGATTAGAACCTCTTACGAAGTCCGGACTCGCCTTAACCCCATGATTGGTTTTCTTAAGTTGGTAGTTGACGATATGGCAGATAGCCCCGAAGAGATGAATGAACTAACTGTGGAAGCCTACCAGTCAGCAATGCGTCTCCTTAAAACCTTGGAGTTTCTCGAAGAAAGCTCTAGGCTAAAATAGCAAGAAATGAACAAACACTATATCTTTTTTACCAGAAATGTCTTACCGCAGCCCCAGGCTCACTTAGTTCAAGTAGCTCATACAGCAAATGCAGCTGCAAACCTGGGCTACTCAACAGTTTTAGCTTATCTGGAAAAAGGATTAGCAGCCTTGAATCCAGCCGCGTTGATTCGCCCATTTCGCCCCCGCAAACCAGATTCAACCTTAGCCAAATTTTACAATATTGGGGATAAGCTAAAAGTTGCCCCTTTACCAATCCCTTGGCCCATTGATTATTGGCGTTCTAAACTAACTAACTCCAGCACTATCGTATCAAAATACTACTTGCCAGTTCATATCCTTCCTTATACTAAAATTGTCCATACGCGAGACTGGAATTTGGTCAAAGCAGCCATAAAAAATGGCATTCCAGCTATTTACGAACACCACCACCACGAAGACAAAAAATTTGAGCCAGAAATAGTCAATAACCCTCTATTTCAAATTTGTATCACCGTAGCGGATACCATTCGAGAAACAACGATTCAAAATGGTATGCCGCCTGAAAAAATAATAAAGCTGCATAACGGATTTAATAATTTATTCTTAGTTAGACAACCGGAAAAGGCTGAATCGTGGCGCGAAAAACTTCTTCGAGGCGGACAGCAACATTTAGTTGTTTATTCAGGTGCGCTCCACCCTTTTAAAGGAGTCGATTTACTAATCGATGTGGCAAAACAATTGCCCCAAGTTGAGTTTGCGATCGCGGGCGGCGAACAATCGCAAGTACAAGCTTATCAGCAGATAACGCGCGACAAACAAGTTAACAACGTAACTTTTTTAGGACACATTTTCCAAGATGAATTGGCAAGTTTGTTGCAAGCTGCCGATGCTTTAGCTCATCCTCACTGTTCTGGAAAAGCGGCGAGTTTCACATCTCCTCTTAAGCTATTTGATTATATGGCTTCTGGAACTCCTATCGTTTCTACAGAGATTCCCCCGTTAATGGAATTTAAATCTACAAAGGCTGTGGCTGGTTGGTGCGAACCTGATAATCCGACTGTATTTGCCCAATGCCTGCAACACGTTTTAGAAACTTATCCTAGAAAAGTAGAAGGATATTCAGAAAGCACAGTTTTTGTGCAACAGTTTTCTTGCGAAAATCGCGTAATAAAAATTCTAAGTTTTGTAGAAGAGTCTCTGCGTCCACAACTAATTTGTTGATTATGGAAAGAAAAACTTTCGGGATGTTGACGGGATACCCTGGCGTTAATCAATGTGATTGGCTATGGCAACAAACTCCACATCCTTTTGGTGTGTGGGGCAATATTCAAATGCTGTCTAAAGCTAAAAATCCAGATTTTTTGCTGCTATATAATTTTGCCGGAGTGCGGAAAATATCTCAGAAGAAGTTTGGTATTTTTAAACAGCAACCCAAAGAAGTTAATTACCCTGAAGAAGAAATGCGATCGCTACTTCGAGGGGTACCCAAAGAACGCATTATCTTTCTATGGCGGGAACCACCCTTAGAGGAAGTAACGCAAACGAATCGCACTTGTTACGAGTGGGCAAAAGGATATTGCGCTTACATTTCCAGCCCGGATGATGCTGCACCAATCCCCAATTATATGCCCGCTATTTGGTATCATGCCAATTCTTTTCGGGAATTAAAGGAAATGCCACCCCCAGAGAAGATATCCACTTGTAGCTGGATTACGTCTGGAGTCAGCCGCACTGCTAACCATCGCCGTCGCTTGCAGTTTATAAAGCTGCTGCAATCGAGTCAGGTTAATTTCGATCTGTATGGACGAAACCTACCCGACTGGGCTAATTCAGGTGGAGAATTGAGCAATAAATGGTACAGCATGGCACCTTATTACTACAATCTGGCGATTGAAAATTATGCTGATAATGATTGGTATGTGAGTGAAAAGTTATGGGATTCCCTGCTTGCTTGGTGTCTGCCAATCTATTATGGTGGTTCGGCTGCTGATAAATTATTGCCGCCTGGTAGTTTTCTCAGGTTGCCTAGCTTAGATGAAAAGGGAATAGCCTATATACAAGAAGTGACGGCGACGCCTGATGCATGGTACGCGGCAAAAGATGCGATCGCAGAAGCAAGGCAAATTATTCTTCACAAGCTCAATTTGCTAGAATGGCTCAACAATTTTGTAGCAAACTTATCTTAATTTATTGAGCGATCGCCCATGAATCTGTAATAGAGGAATACCTCCTTGTAAGGAATATTTCCAATTTGCCACTTTAATAACTTATCTGTTAATCGCATTAGCATATTGTTGTTGGGCAAATTCATTTTTCGCCATTGACATAACCTGCGAAAACGTTCATTTTTGATCCCCATATAGTGTAAATAGGTGAGTCTTCTACCTCTGTCGTATAAAACATGATTTTTATCTTCAAAGTGTGTAGATGTTACGCATACGCCTGTGTGATATTCAGAATTTTCATCTAATGTGAAGTTATACAGCTTTAGGTTTTTCTTCACAGTCATGTAGTTTAGCTTCGTTTGTTCGCTCAACCAAGTTCTAAAAATCTTTATGTCACCCTTTGCAAGTTCTTCTATAAAATACTCCAAATCTTTTTCATCTATTACACCTCGTTTAGATGCCCAAAATCCCCCACAGTGAAAGCGATTAGCTAGAACCTCAATAGATTCATACATTCCCTGAAACGCCTCAAAATAATAGTTAACCTCCCCTAACCTCATAGAAGTTTTTCTCTGATAATCGTGGACGACAAATTCATATTCATCCAACTTAGAAAAAATTCGATCGAGAGGTTGTAAGACTAAAGTATCAACATCAAAAAAGATAAATTTATCAAACTCTCCGTCAAAGGCACAATACTTTCTGTGCATTGGCAAGACTTCAGTCTTTTTTTTATTTCCCCCTACCAGCGGATATTCTTCATACAATTTATTAAAACTGCTAATAAATGTCTCCCATTTTTGAATAGCATTAAGGTCTGCAAACAAATAGACATTCTTGCGTCTAGCTACTTCTTTTTCCACTAGCTCAGTATTATCGTTAAAGGGAATAACGCAGATAGGTATATCTTTACTGTAGTTAGCCTCTACGCTATTAAGAAAAGCTACTAACTGGTCATAAACAGTGTCATTTGCTAAAGTATATATGCCTAGTTTCATGAGCTTTGGCAGGTAGTTTAGATAAAAGATTTGTGGTGTCAGGGCTATGCAGATACCCTAAAATTGCATCGTGACGGTTTCGACAGATAAAGTTGTTTCTTAGTGTACTTTATAAAAGTCTAGAAACAGAAGTTAGTTTAATTGTACAATTAAAACAAGAGCCAAGGTTGAGGAAATAGCTATGAATCGGGGGATTTATATCACCGCCAACGACAAGGTAACGGAACAAGCGATCGCTCTCCTCAATAGCATCCGCTTGTACGATTCAGATACGCCGATTGTGATGATTCCCTATGATGATAAATATAGCGCGATCGCTTCGGTTATCGGCAACTCCTACGGCGTACAAGTTTATGAAGACTTAGAATTTATAGATCGCCTCTCTAAACGGTTACAACAAACTTTTGGAGAAAAATTTTTCGCCAGACCAAACCAATTTCGCAAACAAGCCTGCTGGTTTGGCCCTTTTGATGAGTTTCTTTATATAGATACAGATATCGTTGTATTTGAGAAAATTGCCGATAACCTTAATTATCTAACCGATTATGACTTTATTTGCTGCGACTATCAACACAAAGGGGGCATAAAAAACGTATTTAGCCAAAAAGTTATACAAGACAAAATTTTCACCCCAGACGAGCTAAAGGATATATTTAACGGTGGATTTTGGGCTTCTAAGAAAAACTTGATATCCGAAGAGACTTTATACGAAACGTTTACAGAATGTGCATCTCATCCAGAATATTTTGATTTTTCACAAAAAACATCAGACCAGCCAATTATTAACTATATGCTCTTGAAGCGGATACCGCGTCGCTTTAATATAGTTCGCAGACCGGGCGGAGCGCCCGGAAATTGGGCAGGAAGTCCGCATTTCCAACATCAGGATAATATTTTAATTGACCCAACTATAAACCAGCCGCTGCAATATTTACACTGGGCAGGCATTCGCATCGAGCCTGGGTGTCCTTATTGGGATATATGGGAACAATACCGCTATTTAAATGAATCCAAGCCAACTCAAGTTTCTTCAACTAAGACTAATAAAAATGTATGGCAGAAGATAGCCGATAAAATTAGGAGGATATTCTAAACACAGCGAAAAAGCTATTAGTTAGGTGGCATAAATAAACTAAACATAATTTGTAGTCCGGTAAGGCTCACCAGAGCCGCTACGATAAAGTTCCAAAAATGTTGGCGAGCCGTGCCGGACTACGTTTAATTGTGGACACAGCTAAAAAGGAATTAGTTAGGTTTAGATAGTTTCCATAGCGGCGCATTACCATAGTTAGTAGGGCGTTTTAACTTGTAATTAAGTTCTTTTTCAAGTTTAGTTCGTAAAGTTTTAGAGGAATTAAATAAAAACACATCGCTGAAGCTATTAGGAATTTGGGGTATAGCTGCCTCAACCACAAGCTGAAATTTTACTTGGGAACTTAGCAGATGGCTGAGAGACAGCACGTTAGTTACAGGAGTAGTATCAGAGATTATCAATGGAGAAGTAGCTTTATTAACAATGGCAGCTATATGCAAAGTGAATGCGCCATCTGACTTGTTCCACCAGGTTTTGGATTGAGAACTGATGACACAGGATAGAACTCCACCTGAAAGCAAGACTACCATAATCAGTTGCCAAAACTTTTGTCGTAGCGTGCTAACAAATCCCGAATTAATATGAGTGGCGACTAAGTAAGCCACAGTTAACTGAATGCCTAGATAACAAGGAAGTAGATATCGACTAACTCTTGAACGTTGCCCTCCAAAAATTAAATCGGGAAGTGCTAGAGCTAGTGCAGTCACAGCAATCAAGGTCAAGATGAACAACCAAATTTGTTTGCTCGTATGACGACAGACAAAATATAGCGAATATCCTACCAAGACCAATATCAAAATAATAATTAGATAGGGAAATGGACTTTTAAAGCTAAAGCCATAGTTCCAATCAATAAAAATCCTGCTTAGATTAAAAATCCACCTTTGAGCCAAAGCTGCTAGGGTTAATTTATAGTTAATCCAGGCCATTGAACTGCTAAGTTGAGACAAGTTAGTAATAACAGTGACAATCCAAGGCAAGAAAATTAGTAAGGCTGCGATCGCTGCGGTTAGATAAGCAATAACTGTCTTGCTAAATCGGAAACTTTCAGTTGCAATTACATAGATGCCATGTCCAATGGCGACGAATATAGAAAATAAATAAGAATATAGCGATAGCGACAAAGTTAGTGCATAAATTCCCCAACTTAACTTGGTGTTAATCCGCATGGCTCTTAGAAGTGCCGCGCTCGATAGCAAAATTGTCACCGTCCATAAGCTATATTCGCGTGCTTCCTGTGCATAAAGTACGTGAAATGGCGAGACAGCTAGCAACGCGATGGCTATCCATCCAGTTAGCGATGATTGAAATAATTCAAGGCATAGCCAATAGATACAAGGGAATACCAACAAGCTAATAACAGCAGATAAACTTCTAATTGCTCCGGGGGTACTACCAAACAATTGCACCCAAATTCGCATCATCACGTAATATAGTGGCGGATGCTCTGGGGTTTCTACTGCCAAAGATTTAATTGTGTCGGTTAAGCTTTTTTCCCTCGTCGGATGCTGATATTTCTGCAAATCTTCTAGGCCAATTACCCGACCGTTGGCTACTTGCTGGATCAATTCTGTCTGGGTGTAGCCAGAAATTTGTAATGAAGTAAGAGCTTCATCGCGCCAATAGATTTTTTTATCGATATTGACAAAACGAAAAAATACGCCCAGTAGTAAGAGGATAATAATTAAAAACCGCAGCCAAGTGGCAGGCAACTCCCAACTCGGCCTCAATTCGCTTTTCATTAGAAGTATTGAATTCCCTATAGTTAATTAGAGCGATCGCGTCCGGAACAAATAGCAGATTGCAACCCTTACTAAGCTCGCTGTGCTTAAGTGAAATGTTGAGCGATCGCACCCCGCTATTACCAAATTTAACCAATATTTTCAGCCGACCACGCCGCTTCAAAAAAGTCTCGTTCGCACAACATAGCATAACGATAGGTTGATTCCACAGAGGGCGAAGCAATAGCATAGCGGTCGGTTAAACTTTCCAGCGATCGCGCCAAGTGTTCAAACTCTTCACTGCTATAAGTGCGAATCCAGTCCGAGTATTGGTGGTCTGGAAATCCCTTCTGAGCAAGCTGCTGACCTAAGAAAGCATACAGACGCATGCACGGAGTCATCGCGGCGGTAATTTCTGCATAAGAACCCCAGGCTGTAGCCATCAGAAAATCAGTATAGCGGCGGGTAGCTGGTGCTGGTTGGACAGCTCGCAAATCTACTCCCCATGCTGCGGCATATTTTTCATGCAGACGCAGTTCCTCCAAAACACCACCTGCCAGCGTATGGAAAGCACCAAATCCCTCCCAATCAGGAGCTTTAACAGCGGCTAAACTGTAGGCACGACCAAAGGCTTCTAAAAAAAAGGCGTCTTGCCCAACGTAATAGGCAAAACGCACAGTAGGTAGCTTGCCGTTAGCAATGCCTTGTACAAACGGATGTTTAAGGCAGGCTTGCGCTAGGTCTTTATTTGCTTCCCACAAGTCTTGCGATAAGCTCATAACTACCTTTTACTTAGGCAACTGACTAACAGTTTGTGTTGGAATTTCTTGTAACTCTGATCCTACATTTGTAGGGGCGTCAGTTGGTCTGCCCAGCCCCAGAAATAGGTTGAGCGAGAATGTAAGAGTAGCCGCAAGTAGTAATTTTTCTAACATCTCAAATTCTCCCCCCACCAACAGACGACTAGCGCATAACTATATGTATTCTTCACTAATATGGCTTTGATTCCCTGAAAGGCTGTGCGATCGCAGCAGGAAAAAAATGTGATAAACGCTTGTATTTTTTGTGATTTAAATCACAGAATGCTGCAATATGTATTATCAGTGCGTAGCCTTGCTACGCACTGCTCAAAGAAGCAAAAAAGCTAACTCAAAACATAACATTCACTAGCAGCGATGCTATACCTCCCAAGAAGTCTAGAAAATTTGAGCTACCACCTTTTTTCCTTGGTTTCCGGACCTCTTCCATTGCCTTAATAAATGACTGCGATATTTGTACGCCTTGGGGACTTCCTTGGGCTAAAAAGAGTTCTGACGATTTCTTAGCATCTATATTCGCGCCAGCTTCATCTCCTAGCCGATACCGCGCTACTCCACGCCCCAGGTAAGCAGCGGCAAAGTCTGGTTTCAAACTCAGTGCCAAATTGTAATGGTCGATTGCTCCCCTTTCGTTGCCGTCAGCCGCTTCTACCACTGCCCATTTGTAGAAATCTTCAGGCGTCCCAGCGGTTTGGGGAAGTCCCGTTGCCCCTTGAATGTAAGCAGCATTCAGGTTGACACCGACAAAATTTGCATTCCCCAAAAAGGCATCTCTTAGATCGGCGCCATCGATGGTAGCACCCGTAAGGTTAGCACCTGCGAGATTAGCTCCATGCAGACTAGCACCGCTGAAGTTGGCACCCCGAAGGTCAGCGCCACTTAAGTTTGCCCGACTAAGATTGGCACCAGCGAAGTTAGTACCAGCGAATCGGGCACCCGGCAGGTTAGCCATCACCAATCCAGCACCGCTTAGGTCGCATTGCTGGCATTGTCTTGTGGATATTGCCTGTTTAACGTGTTGCAGGTTTTCAGCTTTGGCAGGAACAGGCAGGCTCGTGGCGCTCAGGACAGCAACAGTAGCTAATATTTTGAGTTTCATTTTCTTTACCTCTACAAGCGTGCGACAAGAGTGCGTGTTGCTACGAACTATTGTCGCGTCTGTTTCGTTAGGCATAACTCTCATTTTGCCTAATCAGGGCGCTTTATTAGTAAAGACTTTCTTCAGCCCCCTTGCGGGGCGCACGGGGCGGGGATACTCAGCTGTCATGCAGAGAATTTTACTTTACTGAGAGAATACGCTCTCTTGCTCTGACTTAAAAATATATTCATAGTCAAAAACCAAGGAATTTATATTCCGAATTACGGAAAAACCCAAATCCATGACTGTATGGGTAGTAAAAGTTGCAATTTCTAACTCTATTAGCTTCTTGTCTTTGATCTCAGGTTCTTGAACAAAATAATCGCGTTTATCAAAAAAAGTTGCTTTTTGCTTGGGAGTAACTATTCCATTTACTTTATGAGCATATTGAATAGGCTTTATATATTTATGATAAAAATCCTCTTGATTTATTTGTAGTTGGTATAATTTTTCGTGCTGCAACCAACTCATTTTAAACATCATTTTGATTAGTTCAAAACCCAAAATATAGTTAAATACGTTATTTCGTTCTTCCGTACTCACAACTAATCGCAGGGCTGATTCTAAATAAAGGTCAGGCTGTCTGCGTACATCTTGAGAAGAATGTATATAGAATTGTCTAATATAAGTTCTAAAGACAGATTCACTTAACTCTGTTTTAATCTGAAATTGTTTTAGATATTGATTTACTCGTTGTTGAGTATCTCTGTCTTCCAGCGTTCTTGAAACTAAGCCGTCAGCCGTATAATTATCTAAAAACTCAGCTTGCATCTCTGGCGTAGATGCACACATAAGATGGCACAACGACAGTACATAGCTCCGTTGGCTCCAGGGCAAGCTTTCTACCCATTTCTTTGCTTCTGGAGGGAGTTTTTCAAGCATACTGTCTACTGTTCTGAGTGCAGAAGGCACGGGGAGTCTAAATCTTTGTTCAGTCATAACCTAAACAGAGTTATAAGTAGGTAAACCAAAATAAAACTTTAGAATTTAAGCTTCAATTTCGCTTTAAATCCTGGATAGTTGATAAGCCTATAACATTCATTTTTAGGCTTAGTAGTTAAGGCGAAAATAAGGTGGATAGCCGCACCACCAAACTAGGGTCAATATCCTGTAACTTAGCACAGCCACTCAAGGCGATCGCGCTGTCTAACTCATCTCGTAATAATTCGAGTACGTGCTGAATTCCTGCCTCTCCTCCCAACGCTAATCCCCACAAAATAGGACGCCCCAACAACACAGCTTTTGCGCCCAATGCTAGTGCTTTGAGGATGTCTGTACCCCTACGAATGCCGCCATCCATCAGCACTTCTATTTCGATTCCTACTTCAGCAACGACTTCACTTAGGGCATCAATGGATGCGATCGCTCCATCCAATTGCCTCCCGCCGTGATTAGAAACAATTACGGCTTTTGCTCCACATTCCACCGCCTTTCTTGCATCATCTCCCCGCAATATACCTTTAACCACCAATGGCAGGGGAGATAAAGATTGCAACCATTCCAAATCCTGCCAAGTAGTTGCTGGGTTAATCTGTTCTAAGAAATAACTAAATAAACCAGATTCACCAGATTTGTAGGGAATTTCAAGGTCTTTGAGCATAGCTAAATTAGCCAGTTCCATTCCTGGTGGTAGAACAAACTGATTGCGTTTATCTTTCTCGCGCTGTCCCAAAATGGGAGCATCGACTGTTAAACAAATCGCTTGGTAGCCTGCGGTGTAAGCGCGTTGTACAAGTGCCTTAGTTAGTCCGCGATCTTTATGAACATAAAGCTGAAACCACTGGGGGCTAATATTATTGTTCCCTTGTTCCCTTACAGAACTAACTTCTTCTAAACTTTTAGTCGCTAAGGTACTAAGTACCATCACCGTTTTCAACTTCGCAGCAATTCTGGCAGTAGCAAGTTCTCCTTCTGGATGAGCCAGACATTGGAAAGCCATCGGCGCGATGAGAATTGGCATCTCGATCCGATTGCCCAGAATAGTGGTACTTAAGTCTCGCTGGCTCACATTTACCAGCATCCGGGGTCGCAGTTTATACCGCTCAAAAGCTGCACGGTTGTCGCGCAGCGTGATTTCGTCCCAAGCACCGCTGGCGTAGTAGTCCCGCGCCATTGGTGATAAATGCTGCGTGGCTAGGGTTTCATACTCAAAAAGATTAATTGGTCTATCAGGAGCAGTCATGTGCCAAACCTACTCAAGGATGTCAAGGTGAGGTAAGCATAGATGGGAAGCAGTTTCCCGTAGGGTTAGCGTCGTTGCTCTAGACGATTAAGCCGATTGACGGGGGCGATCGCAACTCTAGTTCAGCGGTGATATCACGGTTACGGCGTGTAGCTTATTTTGCTTTGGGGAGCTGATTAAGACTGCTACCTTAATTTATCCTGTTTAAAAAGCAGGGATAAGCGGGAAATCACTCATTGTGAATATGTGGAATTGAAGAAAAATATGTAAACTTTAGTAAAAATACTTAAGGAGCTAAGGATTGTGCAAGCTCAAGCCCATTTAGAGCAAGTGCCTATAGAGAAAATATTTGAGCGAATTTTTACCCTTCGGCAAATTACTACTGTCGATCAACGTTTGCTAGTGTCCGCAGTGTTAAGCAAGGATAAACTCAACGAACAAGAGCAGACGCTGCTAAACCGAGTGTTCGAGCGTTTGGATAAGGGATTGCTATGGATTGGCGATTGAGTCTAGTCAGCGAAATAATGTTGCACTAGCACTTTTTAGGTTGCATATGTAGATATGATAAGTTGCGAAAAAGCGCGATCGCATCACCTGAGTGGGTGAAACGGGACAGTAAGTTTTAATTAGTTAATTGCTGCTACTAAGCCAAATTAAGGAAAGGGTGCGATAGTCACGCGCTGCCAACCGTTTATAATATTTCTACTAAGTTTATGAATGTAGCAAAGACTAATATGGCTATTCCCGATACAGAAACTCAGCCAACAATGGATAATTTTAAGGTATTTCCCAAACATATTGGGGTTTGGCAGGGCACCTGGATACGGCTGGACGCTGATGGTAAAGAAATTGAGCGTTTCACAGGCGTTGTCAGTAAAAAGATAGTTGATAATCAATGGATTCAAACTAACACTTATCAATTTGCTGATGGTAGGAGTGTCACCCAAAACTTCGTGGGAATATTAGCAGGTAAGGGTTCTATAAAAATCGAAAGCAACGAGCCTCCCTTTTCCAATTACACGGCGATCGCAGAGGAATATGGGGATGATCTAGTTATTTTCCGGATTTGGGACAAAGCAACTGGCGTACTGCTTGGTATTGAAACAATTAATTTGAGCGAAAACAATACTTGTTGTATTCGTACAAGCCAAGGATATACCGCTGAGGGTAAATTCAGGGGTGGAATGATGATTGTCGAACGAAAAATTGAAGACTGAAAAATTCGGCGATCGCTAATGAGTTGCCGTAGGGAAAAGAGACGAGTGCGATCGCGCAAAAGCTCTCCCTTCCTCCCAGGAATTGAGAGAGTGGGGGAGAGTTATTTTGTTCGATAAACAAGTGAATTGTTATTAATTAACTGTTTGGCGTTTGCGTTGTCGCAGGGAAAATAAAGATAAAGCGCCTATCGTTAGCAACCCAGTCGTTGTCGTAGGTTCTGGTACTGGAGTTAACTTTTCTGGAGTATACGTTATACCGATAGGACGCAATAATTTATTGCTAGTAGGTACAAAAATTGAGCCATTATTACCCGCAGAGGGTGAGGGTTGCCCTGTAACTCCGTTATAACGGAGGATTGCCCCTAAGTTAGTATTTATATCAAAGCCTACAGTGTAGAGAGTATCGTCAGATCCAAATGCCAAATTACCAAGGAAATTGCTGCTTGGAACTGTTCCCGTGTAATTAGTGGATAAAACCCCAATCTGCGTTCCTGTTTGTAAATCGTAACGTCTGATATCGTTAGCAAAGTCACTAACAAACAAGTCGTTATTCGAGCCAAATGCTAACCCCAGGAAACTAACAAAACCAAAACTGTCGGGTGATGGTGTTGGCTGGTCGATAAATACTGTAGAAGTTTTAGTTGCCAAATCGAAACGCAGCACCTGGCTGGGAAGACCTGGAAAAGTCGCTTGACCGTTAACAGCAATACTGCCCTGAGTTGTCACATAAAGGCTGCCATCAGCACCGAAAAGTAAATCATTTGGCCCGTTTAATCCTCCTGGTTGGCCATTACCAGAGGCAAATACATCAATAAATTTACCTGTCGCTGCGTCGTAGCGCAGAATTTGGTCAGTGAGAAAACTGCTGACATATAAATAACCATCTGGGCCGAAGGCAGTCCCATAGGGACGAACTAAGCCGCTACCAGAGGCGAAAACATCAATAAATTTTCCTGTCTTGCCGTCATAGCGCAGGATGGCAGAATTTTCAGGGGTATTGCCGCTAGAGACATACAAGTTACCATCGGGGCCAAAGTTGAGGTCATCTGGAGCCATTAACCCACCTGTGGCAGGAGTAATAAAGTCTCCTAGAAATTGCCCATTCTGTTCGTCAAATAGTACCACATTGTTACCTTGAGTATTGCCGACCAAGAGGGCTGCACGGGCAGAGGAAACACTCATACAAACGATGCCGAGAGTACCAAGAAAGAGCGAAACCTTAAGTGCAGCAAGTTTTTTACGCATAGAGGTTTTACCTTTGGGACAGAAAGATTTGGCTTAATTTACCATAATTTTTTTTATAATTTAAGATGCTTTACAATAACAATAAGATTTACGGCTGATTAAAGCCACTTTTATGGAATGCGATCGCATTTTTGTTATGTTATAGCTAAAGTAAATTACAGGTTTAGTTATGCGTCAGTTGTTAGCTTCGATAGTAAGTGTTACAGCAATCATCGGTTTGGGTACTATTGCCGCTAAAGTAGCGATCGCAACCCCCGATCTAGCAGGCGTGTTAATAGCTCAAAAGCCTAATTGCAACAATCCTCAGACTCAAGGAGAAATGAACGCTTGTGCTGGTTTGTCGTATCAGCAGGCTGATAAAAGGCTGAACCAAGTTTACCAACAGCTAGTACCAAAATTGCCCTCTGCGCGACGCCAGAAATTGACTTCAGCACAACAAGCATGGATTAAATTTAGAGATAGCAATTGTGCCTTTCAGCGAAGTGAAGTTGAGGGAGGAAGTATGGCTCCCCTGATTTACGGTAGTTGCCTTGCAGAGATGACCAAACAGCGGACAGAACAGTTAGAAGCATATATCAGGGATATAAAGTAGATTAAGCGGGAGCGCGATCGCCAAAAATCAGTTGGAGGTGGAATAGAGGGGTACGATCACTTGTCGTCAGCGCTCAAGTAAAAGGCTCACAATCACTATATATCTCCTCTGCCCATAGGCGAAGGCGATTGAAATAATGCCCTTGATAGTCAAGTAACTTA
Organism: Microcoleus sp. FACHB-831; assembly: GCF_014695585.1. Classification (NCBI taxonomy): domain Bacteria; kingdom Bacillati; phylum Cyanobacteriota; class Cyanophyceae; order Oscillatoriales; family Microcoleaceae; genus Microcoleus; species Microcoleus sp. FACHB-831. The sequence continues at coordinate 124,632 of NZ_JACJON010000061.1, forward strand.
AGTAACACCATTTCCAAATACCACAAGCCTAAAGTATAAGCCTGAGATCTCGCTTCTCTATAAAGTTCTTGTTGATTGGAATTAAAAAACCTCTCCCGCCAATTGCCATGGATTATACTGTTTCGCACCTCCACAAATGTATAAGGGCCATCTATACACTTATCAGGCATCTTCTGGGCTACCTGTGCAAGTTTCGTCAAGCTTTGTGGCAGAGTCTTGGAAATGCTGAATTCCTCGATAAGCCTGCTGATTAGTTTATTCAATTTCTCGTTGGTGAACTTTTTCTTACTCTCGCCTTTTTCTTTTATGAAGTAAACCCAGAAAAGAAGCTCAAGGGCTGAGTGAATCCATATAATTAGTCCCTCTATATTACTGCTAGCACTGTTGCTGTCAATGTACCAGGTAAGTACTTGGCGTATATCTTCATTCCAAATTTGGTTATTCCAGTATTTCATAAAATTTGGGAATATCCCCACTAAGCCACTAGGATGAGTTTCTGGAAACCAAGAAATCACGCCTTTCCAGGGGGTGCTTCTACGTTGTGAATCCCACTCTTCCCAAACTTTTTTGCCGTTTTCATCAAAGCCGACCGAAAGAACCAGGGGACTATGAAATCCCCGTGCAAAAGAAAGGAAGAAGGAAAGAGCGTCTAGCCAATTTTTTACCTCGTCTGAGGAGAAACTTTCCCCATTAGAGCGCTCTAATTTAGCTACATGGGTTATGGCATAGCCGCCCAAAGCTTCCAAAGCTCCAATAAGGTTTGAAATCTCCTCCACAGCATCGATAGTGATTCGCCAATCCTCCGCCTCAAAGACAATCCGGCTTGAACTACTGGCGTTACCTGAACTGGACGAGACAGACCCTCCTAAAAACTTGGGGAAGTTAACTAAATGACACAGCACGTAACTTAAACTTTGACCTGAACCCAGGGAAATGGCTTTTTCTGCGTAACCTACCACGGAATCTCCTAATAGGAGCAATCTTGAAGCATAAGCATCTGTGTATATCTTTGTATCAGCATCCAACAAGCTGAGAACTCCCTTACCAAGAAGTTTCTTAAAACTTTTTTTTGTATTGAATAGGCTTGCATTATCTATGTTGAATCTGATTTTGGGTGAGGGTAGCCATTCAAAGTCTAGCCTACCGTCTCCTTGTAATATTATTTCTTCTTTCCTAAACTCCATGCGCCCCTTATAGAGAGATATCGAAGCATTAGGCAATGGCATTGAGTATACAGGATTTAGTCTGGGCGGGCAGTTGAACATACTGTTAATTTTTCAGGTAGCTATTCCCAAGCTAGCAAATTTTGCTTAGATTTGGCGATTTTCAGGTTTTCAATTCATTCGCGACGCTACCCTCCAGTGCCCCTATTTAATAGCGGTTCCCAACAATAAATTTACCAGTAAAAGGTATCTACAAAACTTTTTCCCGGCGCTTAACTTCCTCTAGAAACTGGATGGCGACAGTTTCTAAAAATCTATATTTGATAGGTTCAATAAACTTATCCAATGGATTTAAATCCACTACATAATCACCTATCTGGATACCAACAGGTTCTAAATGTTTACCTGGTAACTCCTCTTGCAAAATAGGAAATTTTCTAGCCTTTAACTGCGCGATCGCCCAAACGACATCACTTTTTTCTCTTTCCTTCGGACTTTTCTTAATATCGTCTTCGCTTCCGGCGATTGTATCCTTATCAAAAGAAATCAGTGCTGTTAAATTAAATAGCCTACTCCGTTCAACAAAGCACTGCGTTTGTTTTCTTGTCGGGAGTACGCCCAACCCCACTTTGTCGAGAAAATGCGCTAAAAAAGCGAGAGGTTGAGGAATAGCGCTTTCTGTATCGCTAATATCAGGAGCAATTAGTAAAGAGGGTTGACCTTTGATAGAGCGTTCGTCGAGAGGGATATCCTGGATACTATCTGCTATACGTTGATATTGAGATCGGCTGTCGGCGACGCATTCTTCTACAACTTTTAAATCGTCTAAAACTTCTAACAGAGCCAGATATTTGCATCCCAGACTGTGACCCACCCAGAAATAATTTGTTTTATCTTGATAGATTTCGTGTTGATAGCCTAAATTTTGCGCGATCGCTGCAATTTCTCGTCTTAGTACAGTCTGCTCCCTCAATAAACTAATAGCGATCGGCCAATGGCGAAAACTAAACCTGAAAGGTAGAGCAACTATGGTGTATCCTTCCTCAAACAGGTTTCTTAAAAAATATCTATAAAACAATGTTGGGAAACTACCAAAGAAAGCTCCGCCTATAAACTGGACTACACCTTTAGGATTGGGATGAAGAGCTACCCAACTGAAAGAAAGCGGCTGAAATCTAAATTGGGGTTTCATAGGGACATTGCTGTTTAAATACAAATGGGTTGATTAAGTTAATTGTGAATTAATATGAGCGGGTTGCCTAAATTTTGCGAATTTATTTTAGGCGCATAGATTTAGGCGATTCACCTCAACTTCTGGTAGGAAGTAAAAGCGATCGCCTATTTTATCTTTGCGCCTTATTAATGGCTGTACTAGCAAAACTCAGGATGCATTATTTAGAAATAACGCACTTTAGAGAATACCTAATTGGGCTAGCCAGCCATTGACACAATTACGCTACCCCGTTGGTTTCAAGTTTGGCAAGAGCTTCAACAAGCGTTTTAGAGTTTTCTAAATCGCTGGCGCTACTTTTAAGTACCGCTTGGATGTCATCAAGGTTTTGGCCTATAAAATTTCTCCAACCTGGTTCAGGAGAAATCAGGTTTAGTGCTTTTCCACTAGCAAGGGGTAGCGAATAGCTAATTTGATCGACATCAAGATTGCCAGCATTCAAATCTCTAGGTAGAAAAGTTCCCCGAACTTCGGGAGTCAACAAAACTGATACAGGAACTTTGCTCTGCGCTATAAACTGAGGAACTGGAATAGGGCGAATAGAAACATCGGTAGCAATTGAACCGTTAGTATCTGCGATCGCATCTGTCCCATTATCTAAATCTAGTGGCCCAGTAAACCTTCTAAATATAGGCGGTAAAGATATTGAGGCATAGCCGCGAATTTCTAGTTGGGGGTTTGGGTTTGCCAGAATTTCTGGTGTGAGTTTAGGTAATAACTGCACAGATGCTGTTTTACCAGCAGGCAGATCGAAGAAGGCGAAATATCTATTAGTTAAGCCATCTCGTGAGAGAGTTAATTCAGTATTTTGTCCTGCAACGTCGTACAATAAGCTAACTTTGCCATCTGGAATTCTAGAATTCGGATCTCCAAATCCAGGATTGGGCAAGCTAATAAAGAAATCAATCCTAAATCTAAAGTTCCTTTCCTCTAGGTTAGAGACAGTTAGAAAGTAACCTTGAACAACTCTGCGAGCAACGTCTGCACTAGCTGGAGGAGGTGCAATTGGCTTGACAAGCAGTTCAAATGTGGAAATTTCCATGTTTATGTTTTGGTAATTTAAGTCTTTGATGTATTGAGTTGTATATAATCAAAGACTGGGTTAGATGTCTTCGACTATAACTGTTAGGAAAATGCTGTTAACAGTCGCTTTTTTTGGGTAGCTTAGTTGGATGTCACTCGTTCGAGTGACTGGATGACTTCTGAGTTTGGTGCTAAAGCGAGTCAACCTAATGTAAACGTTGTATTAAAATTTGCTTGATTCACTAGGGCACTTGGGGGTAGCCTAGATCGAGTGACTCTATCCGCTTTGTTCGCGCGATCGCTCTATGTCCCCTACTGTTTCCGCTCAACCTCGCACTATTCGCATAGCTTCCCGCAAAAGCCAACTCGCACTCGTCCAAACCTATTGGGTGCAGGAAGAACTCCAGAAGCACTTCCCCGAATACACCTTTGAAGTCCACACGATGAGTACCCAAGGCGACAACATCCTCGATGTTGCCTTAGCTAAGATTGGCGATAAGGGGCTGTTCACCAAAGAACTCGAATTGGGAATGCTCAACAACGAGACAGACTTTGCCGTGCATTCCCTCAAAGACTTGCCTACAAACTTGCCAGAAGGCTTAATCTTAGGGTGCGTTACCGAACGGGAAAACCCTGCTGACGCTCTCGTTGTGCATGAAAAGCATAAAGATAAGCAACTTGACACCTTGCCAGAAGGTGCGATCGTGGGTACGTCTTCCCTGCGGCGACTGGCACAACTTCGCCACCACTTCCCCCACCTGACTTTTAAGGATATTAGGGGTAACTTAAACACGCGACTGGCTAAACTCGATACTGGCGATTACGACGCGATTATCTTAGCTGTCGCTGGCTTGCATCGCCTGGGAATGAGCGATCGCATCCATCAAGTCATCCCCCCTGAAGTCTCCCTCCACGCTGTCGGACAAGGCGCTTTGGGCATCGAATGTCGCGATGGTGACACCGAAATACTGGAGTTGCTAAAAGCACTAGAACATACCCCAACAGCTCAACGCTGCTACGCCGAAAGAGCCTTTCTTCGCACGCTAGAGGGCGGTTGCCAAGTGCCAATTGGTGTTAATACAAAGATTGATGGCGATACGCTCACCTTAACTGGTTTGGTTGCAAGCCTGGATGGTCAGCGGGTTATCAAAGATAGTATTGCTGGTAAAGCCGCAGAGGCAGAACAACTGGGCATCCAACTAGCACACCGCTTGCGGGAACAGGGAGCTACTGCGATTCTAGAGGAGATTTTCACCGAAGTCGGGCGCGAGCATTAATTTTGGATTTGAGAGGTTGAATGTATCAACCCTAAAATAAATAATCCAAAATTGACTGCAACAAAGCTGATGATGGGGAACGATATCCCATGGGAGCTAGTTAGACTCAGGGATTTGGCATCTTGGCGCGAAATCCTGCCCGTTCCCCCACTTCAGCTATTAAGTGGCTAACTCTGCCACAAAAGCATTCATTATGATGCTTCCAGTAATCAAGTAGACTTACTCGATTAATTTGCTAGTAAGGATATTTACAAACAACTCAGCCTGGTTATGCTTGCCGTTGGTTTCGTCCTTGAAGTTGACTCACCAGGCATCCTTATTAAGCACCTTATAGTTGAGTTTCATAGAACCCACAAGAGCGATCGCTGTTTAACGATCCCGCTTGACGGCTATTATTATCTGGACTCAATATAACTAACCAACCATCTCAGGGGAGACAAAACCCAAAATGCGAATTCTTTTCGTCGCCGCAGAAGCTGCTCCCGTCGCTAAAGTTGGAGGTATGGGAGATGTGGTCGGTGCCCTACCCAAAGTTTTAAGGCAAATGGGGCATGATGTGCGAATCTTTATGCCTTACTACGGCATGCTGCCCGACAAAATGGAGATTCCCAAAGATCCCATCTGGAACGGTTCTGCCATGTTCCAGAACTTTGCCGTCTATGAAACCGTCCTGCCTGGAACGGATGTCCCATTGTACTTGTTTGGACATCCCTCCTTCACCCCGCGCCGCATTTACTCTGGGGACGATGAAGAATGGCGGTTCACCTTGTTTGCCAACGGTGCGGCTGAGTTTTGCTGGAATTACTGGAAGCCGCAAATAATCCACTGCCACGATTGGCACACGGGTATGATCCCTGTCTGGATGAACCAAGACCCCGATATCACTACTGTTTTCACGATTCATAACTTAGCTTATCAAGGCCCTTGGCGCTGGTATTTGGAGAAGATTACTTGGTGTCCTTGGTATATGCAAGGTCACAATACAATGGCAGCAGCCGTGCAGTTTGCAAATCGAGTGAACACGGTTTCTCCTACTTATGCTCAACAGATTCAGACTACCGCTTACGGTGAAACCCTAGAAGGTTTGCTGTCTTTTATTAGTGGGAAATTATCAGGTATTGTCAACGGCATCGATACTGAGGTTTATAACCCAGCCAATGATAAATACATTGCCCAGACTTTCACACCTGATACCCTTGAAAAACGTGCAGCTAACAAAATTGCGCTGCAAGAAGAAGTGGGTTTAGAAGTAAATAAAGGTGCATTTTTGATTGGCATGGTAACGCGGTTGGTAGAGCAGAAGGGGATAGATCTGGTGATTCAGATGCTCGACCGCTATATGGCTTATACCGATGCTCAATTTATTTTACTGGGGACGGGCGATCGCTACTACGAAACGCAAATGTGGCAGATGGCAACCCGCTATCCCGGTCGCATGGCAACTTACTTACTCTATAACGATGCCCTGTCTCGCCGCATCTACGCTGGTAGCGATGCTTTCTTAATGCCAAGCCGTTTTGAGCCTTGCGGAATTAGCCAAATGCTGGCTATGCGCTATGGATGCGTGCCGATAGTGCGCCGCACGGGTGGGTTGGTCGATACGGTTTCTTTCAACGATCCCGTAAACCAAGCTGGTACTGGGTATTGCTTCGACCGCTACGAACCGCTAGATTTGTTCACCTGCATGGTTCGCGCTTGGGAAGGTTTCCGCTTCAAACCGCAATGGAAAGAACTGCAACAGCGGGGAATGAAAATGGACTTCAGTTGGGATACATCGGCCAAGGAGTATGTCAAATTGTACAACTCGATGTATGGGATTACTGAAGAACCAAACCCAGTGCAAAATAAACCACAATTAGCCAACATTTAAATAAGAAAAAAACACTTATTGCGTTAGCTTCGAGACTAACACAATAAGTGTTTTTGCAATTATTTTCTAACTGCTGATTGTTGAACGCTATCTGATAAAAATGGTTTTGGATCGTCAGCTACCCAACCCAAATTTGAGTTATAGCGAACTTCATAATGTACGTGCGTTGGTTCGGCGTCAGGTAGCCCTGTAGAACCAACCGTTCCTAACTGTTCTCCCTGTCTAACTTTCTGTCCCGTTCTAACATTAATACTGCCAAGATGGGCGTAGCGAGTTTGTCTTCCTGCCTGGTGATTGACAACAACCAAATTACCGTAATTCCCTCTGTCTCCCGCAAATGCTACCGTACCGTCGCCAGCCGCTAAAACAGGTGTTCCCTCTGCTGCTAGCAAATCTATACCGCTGTGGAAGGCCAGTTTATTAGTAATTGGATGCATCTGCCAGCCATAAGCCAATATCACACCCGTCATTGCTGGCAAAGGATACCCCGCGATCGCCACGTTACTCCGCGCTGAAGGACGAATTGGTGCCCAATTCACTCCAGGCACGAACACTAATTTCGGATCTGCTTGACAGCCGTTCGCCTCATACAACACATCTGCACGGACGTTGTAGGTGGACGCAATATCCCGGTAGCTTTTCCCTGTAGGAACTTGGACGCGGATACCGTTATAAGGAGGAATTAGTATCTCAGCCCCTACTCTTGCCATGCCTTTCCTTAAACTGGGATTCATACCCATCAGCGTGGCTGGGATGAGATTGTAGCTTTCAGCAATGCTTTCCAGGGTCTCACCCGCTACTACTCTATGACGAGTCAGGCGAGATAAAGCTGGCGGCGGGCAAAACTCCCCAACTGCTCGTTGTGGTGCCTCGAAAATAATTTCGCGATTTTTTGATGTCTGGGTGTCCTCTGAAGCCCCCAGCGAAGGTAGCTGCTGATTATCACCTGCCGTAATAGGATTAGCCTTAGTTCCCTCACTTGGGATAACTAGCCACAAGAGTGCCGATAGCAAGGGGAGCCAGCAAACCAATTTTGGATTTTGGATTTTGGATTTTAGATTGCCGATTCCTGGCATAACAACGTTTTTCCGTTGGAAACAATATTATTTATGTCAGCTCGATCGGGATTTACGCTAATACACTCATGATGCCCGCCGCCCCAAAATTTTGGGGCGGCGGAACAGTGTAAATCCTATTGTTATTACAATTCTGCCTTAAAACCGATCCCTCAAAATTCCCTAGCGAGTTTATAGAGAATATGGATGAGATTCCACATTTATCTACGAAACCCGCTACTGCTTAAAGGACTCGCAAAATGCTAGGAATGCTATCTATTGCTTCTAGATTGCGAATTTCTTCAAGGGCGTGTCGAAAGTTTCCTTCGCGGACATCGTGGGTTACGACGACAATTTCAGCTAATTCGTCCTGAAATCCAGTCTGGACTACGGATTCAAGACTAACACTGTGGTTGCCAAAACTGGTTCCCAATTTGCCGATTACGCCGGGACGGTCTTTTGTTAGGAACCGGGCGTAAAATCGAGTGACTAACTCCTCCATTGGGGCGATCGCGCAATACTCTTGATGACTGCAACTTAATAGCGGATGCAGCGATTCAATTTTCGATTTTGAATTTTCGATTTTGGATTCACTCTTGTGCTGGCTACTGGCTTTTTCAGCCTTTAAAACAGCGGCAATATTCAATATATCCGACACTACAGCGCTCGCGGTGGGGCCAGCACCTGCACCCCGTCCGTAGAACATCACCTGTCCAATTGGTTCGCCTTCCACCAAAATAGCGTTGTAAACACCGCTGATACTCGCAAGCGGGTGTGTCTTTGGTACGAGGCTAGGATGAACTCTAACTGACAAATGAGACGGTGTATCTCGCTTCGCTACCGCCAGCAGTTTAATCGTAAAACCCAACTTCTCAGCGTAGGCAATATCTGCCGCGCCTATCTGAGAAATTCCTTCGCAGTAGACATCTTGCAGTTTAATCCTTCCCCCAAATGCCAAGGAAGCGAGAATTGCAATTTTATCACCAGCATCCAGACCATCCACATCGGCGGTTGGGTCAGCTTCGGCGTAACCAAGCTTCTGGGCATCGGCGAGGATGTCTTTGAAGCTACCCCCTTCTGTCTGCATCCGGGTGAGGATGTAGTTAGTCGTGCCGTTGACAATGCCAATTACGCTGTGGATGCGATTACCACCCAAAGACTGCTTGAGGGGTTGAATTACGGGTATGCCGCCGCCTACTGCTGCCTCTAGCATGACATAGACGCCTGCCGCGTTGGCAGCGGTGAAAATTTCATCGCCGTAGCGAGCGATCGCTGCTTTATTGGCTGTTACTATATGCTTGCCGTTGGCAATTGCTTTCAACATCAGCGATCGCGCTGGTTCCAGCCCACCCATCACCTCTACGACAATATCCACTTCGGGATCTTGTACTATGCTCTCTAAGTCCGTTGTCACCAAGCCATCGGGCAGTTGTACCGTTCGGGCTTTGTCAAGCGATCGCACCCCCACTCGGTAAATTTCTATTTCTTCGAGCAGCGGATTGCGCCCGTTGGAGTCCAGCAAAATCTGCGCCGTCCCCGTTCCAACCGTCCCCAATCCCAGCAAACCAATTTTGAACGCCACAGTTTTCGCTACTCTACAACTCTCTTATCTAGACTAAGGGAGCATCCCCTTTTTGCAAATATATTCACTCAGCAGTTGCAGCCGTAACGCCAAGGGCGATCGCGTTTCGCTTTGTAGGTGCAAAGATTTAATTTCTAAAAATAACTACCGGCTTGGGGTTTCAAAATCTACAATCCTGGCGAGGTTCGCTGGTTCACCTTTAATTTGCCTATACCCAATTGCCAAAAGTTTAGACGCGCAAAGCTTTCTTTCTTTTGTATGACAAACTTTTGACTTGCTGTTTACCGCCTAAACGGGCCAGGATTGAGCAAAGGTGCTGAGGTGATTTTTATACTGTACGGGTGATACTTTTTTTGGTCGTAGGAACCCACCCAGATTTGGTACTTACCAGCTAGCCACTGTCCGGCAATACCTGGATTTTTGCCTTGGTACTCATCATTGCACCAAGTACCCCCAGGCCCCTTGATGACTATGGTGGTGTCCTCTGGGCTTTCTACAACGATTGATAGATAGTTGAAAAAAGAAGTCAGCCGTAGGGTATGGTCTGGTTTTTCGTTCATAAAACCAACACAAGGCCCATTTAGCGTTTCTTGCCGTCCAGCAACGGTTTTCGCCGATGCTTCGCCACCACTAAGACCCCTAATGGTAAGCGGATCGGGCGAAAACTTACTACCAATAGTGACATTCTCGAATATTGGGGGTGTTTGCGCTTGCGCTTGGCTTCCTTGTGGGATTTTGAATAACAGGACGCTTGCAAGCGTGGCGATCGCCATGATGGGTGTCAACCCAGAGGGCACTAGGAATTTTGCCGCTCGCTTCGCTACTGCTTTGTGCATCCTAAATACTTTAAATTGCACTTTTTTTATCGAATCTTAACAGTTTTGTTTCTACCCTTGACGAGGGTAGGTTTTCCCAAGTTCCGCAGAAAAAGGCAAAAGTAAAAAGGCAAAAGGCCAAATAAAGGCAAAATTATAAGTTCATGCTCTTTATCTTTTTGTTCCTCTTATTTTTGCCTTTTTGCTTTTTCTTACTTTTCTATTGCCTGCTGCAATCGAGGCAAATCTAGCCCGTGCTGATGCAGCAGTACCCAAGATTGCATTAAATCGGGGCCATGTACGTCGCCAGTCAACGCACATCTGAGGGATTTCATCACTAACCCTTTTTTCAAGTTTTGCTCTTTGGTCACTGTTTGGATAATCTTTTGAGCATCATCTGAGGTTAGAGTTTGAGCGCTCTCCAAAGCAGAGATAATAGCCCCGATTGCTTTCTTCGCGTCAGCTTGCTGAACTTGGGCAGATGCCTCGGCCTTATATTCTACAGTCTGAGTAAAGAAAGTGTTACTCATTTCTACGGCTTCGTCCAAGCGGTTTAAGCTGGGGCCAATTAAACCAGCCAGTTGCTCTAAAAAGGGGCGATCGCTATCTGCATTAAACTCATACCCAGCTTTTTGCCAGTAAGGTATCAGCAAATCTACCAACTCTGGGGCTGGCATTTGGTGCAAATATTGACCGTTCAACCAATTAAGCTTATCCCAGTCAAACTTAGCCCCTGCCTTATTAACGCGCTCAAAGCCAAACTCTTTAGCTGCTTCTGCGGGGGTAAAGATTTCCTTGGTCGAGTCGGGTGCTGTCCAACCCAGCAACGTCATGTAATTTACCAAGCCTGGGGCGATGTAACCCATCTGCTTGAAGTCCCAAATGGAGGTTACGCCATCTCGTTTAGAAAGCTTTTTGCCCTCTTTGTTCAAAATCAGGGGAGTGTGGGCAAATTCGGGAATTTTACCCTCCAAAGCTTCGTAAAGCAAAATCTGCTTTGCTGTATTGGCGATGTGGTCTTCTCCGCGTATGACATGAGTAATCTGCATATCGATGTCATCCACCACCACTGCCATATTGTAGAGGGGCTGACCGATGGCATCTTCATCGGAAGCGCGGGCGATTACCATGTCGCCCCCCAGATCGCTAGCTTTCCAGCTAACTTTTCCGCGCACCATGTCAATCCAAGATATTTCGCGGTCGTCGTCAATTTTGAAGCGAATTACCGGGCGTCGCCCTTCGGCTTCAAAAGCTGCTTGCTGTTCTGGTGTCAAATTGCGGTGGCGATTATCGTAGCGGGGAGCCTGCTTTTTAGCCTCCTGTTCCGCCCGCATTTGATCTAGTTCTTCTTTTGAGGAGTAGCAGCAATAAGCCAAGCCTTTGTCTAAGAGGGTTTGCACCGCCTTGCGATAGAGGTCGAGGCGCTTAGATTGGAAAAATGGCCCTTCATCCCAGGTTAGACCAAGCCATTGCAATCCCTCGAAGATATTCTGGGTATATTCGTCGCGCGATCGCTCTACATCCGTGTCTTCAATCCGCAGGATAAACTGTCCGCCGTGATGACGTGCAAACAGCCAGTTAAATACAGCTGTTCTCGCCGTACCGATATGTAAATTCCCCGTAGGACTGGGGGCAATCCGAACTCTAACTGTCACAGCAGATTTTCTCCGACAAAGCATGACTACTGTTCTTTAGATTTTAGATTCAATCCAAAATCTAAAATCTAAAATCTAAAGTGGTTTACGGGACTGACGGGGCTCGAACCCGCAACTTCCGCCGTGACAGGGCGGTGCTCTAACCAATTGAACTACAGTCCCTTAATTGGCACGAATTCAAGTATGCCGAGAATTTATAAATTTGTCAAGCTTTTTTTTGAGATATTTTTGAAAAAAGCTGTGAACCCACAGTAGCCAAGGGATGCAGGCTTGCCACCCTTGGTAAAAATATATGATAAAGCCATTCCAGCCCTTTGGCGATAGGGCGGCTATTAAGCCTGGGTCAGTCAAGATCTCGCTTGCGTGGAGCGACAGACGCGCGATCGCTCGATCTGCTTGTGTTGAGCTAGCAGTATTTGCGGGGAGCAGCCACTCGATAGCTACCAAGATGCCCTAATTACTAGAGCAATAAATTCGGCAAATTAGCAAGTAAAAATAGGGGTGCTTCTACTTATACAAACTAGACATAAAATGGCAGAAATTATACTATAAAGTTATCAATAAACTTGTCATTGTTCTATGCCAAGAACTGGTGCCAGCTTGTTTGTTTCCTGGGCTTTATGGGAATACTAAATTAAGGCAAACCTCAAATTCTAATAAATCTGTGAGGCTGAAACACTATGTCAGACATCAATATCAATGAGGCAACAGCGCACCCTTTAGCCAAATTTCGCAACCATTTGGAATTTAATGGATATAACGTTCAAGAACAAGATGACACGTCAATTGGCGCAACGCACCCTCGCAAAGTAAGTCTAGCCCTGACACATCTTCCAGATAGAGGAGTATACATTGCCAGTTACTTTAACTCAAAGCCAAGCATTGCCAGGCAAGATATGCTCGAATATATCAATGAATTGAATTCGCAATTTTGCTTCATTAAGGCTTATATCGATGGAGAAAACAATTTGGCCTTTGATACTTCCTATGAGGGCGATTATGACCGGAAGAATTTCTCAATTATTTTGGAAAATATAGATGAGGACTGGAAAATTTTTGCGGTTCACAAACTAACAGAAAAGTATCTAGATTACTAGCTTTATCCAAACGGGTATGGCTTGAGCATATCCATAATATTTTCGCTCAACCTAAAGTAGCAAAAGTAAGCGATCGCTGTCCTTATTTTTAAGGCGGATTAGTAAGGGGCGATCGCTTACTTTTTCAACAGCCACTTGTCATAAACTTACTTGGAATGGCGCGATCGCTAGGCTTTGGCGCGATGCTTTACTTTTATTCCGACGAGCGTTATTAGAGCCAATCCTGCTAGCGCCGAAGGTTCCGGGACTTCACGAGTTGAACTGGACTCAATGCCAAAGGCGAGAACCTGGGTAAATTGAGTTGGGCTGAAATTATTATCGCTGACAACAATAAGCGAGCGCCGCCCATCTGCCAAATTAGGCCCAAAGGTCAGACCTTCTATATTATCTAGAGGCAGATTTAGTGTAGCGAAATCCAGCAACAATTTTTTATCAGCAGGTTTTATCGTGTTGAGGTTGACAGTGCTGAGGCTATCAATAGCACTAATATCATCAGCGTTATCTAAAGACACCTCAAACAGTTTAATAGTATTTCCCACTCCCTTAGAAAAAGACCGCTCCAAGCTTAGGAAGTTGCCATTGTTATCTAAAGCTAGCAAATCAACTAAACCATTTGTACTGAAGGTGCCAGCAGGATTAGCAGCAGCTGCAACAGGCTCGGTTAAATAAAGAAATTCCTGTTCTGCTTTGCCTGTACCCAGGTTATATTTTAATATTCTCGAAGGGCTGCTAACACCTAACGCCGCCGCAGGGCCATCTTGAGCGATCGCATTTTCTGTTGCTGTGAAAAGAGACTTTTGATCTGGTGTAATTGTTAAACTTTCAAAGGCTAGATTGTTGCGGATACCGCGATCGCTTGTTGCTGTCGGTAAAAACTTATCGCGCACTGGCAGCGTATTTAGTTGTTCACCATTTAACGAAAATTCCTTAACAAAAGGAGCGACTAATTTGCTAGCATCTCCCTCAGAAGAAACAAACACGGTTCCTTTGCTAGTCAGGGTAATTCCCTCTGGATCTAAGCTTAACGGCGCGAAAGGTTGACCGTTTTCAGTTAATAGCGTGGTTACGCCAACAGGAATCACTCCCCCTTGTTGCAAGGAACCTTGACTGAGATCGATGTTGAGTGTATAGAACCGCGCTGGAGCCTTTTCGCTACGATCGTCGGAAATACTGTAATAAATATTTTTACTGGCGTCGTAGGTAATACCTGATAGACCTCCCAGTTCTGTTCCCTGAAATGTGCTTCCTGTAGGAAAGGTAGATTGCCCTAATAAATCCACCTTTGTAATCGTGAATGCTTGGACTGGATGTATCGCCAGTATTGCAGTCGTGAATCCACTGAGGATATAAAATGACGGATTTCGTAACTTTCTAAAAACTTCAGGGATATTGCCCATGACAGCCCCGTTACGGCATACAATCTACACCAGTAACCTATCATCTTAAAACTAAGAGATTCTTAAGGACAGGTTATAAAATGCCTGTTATAAAAAAATTCAAACTTGGGGAGGATATTGTAGGTGAGTCGGTTTCGCAAGGGCAAGTTTTTGTGAAAGAGTCGAGAGCGAAGGATAGAGTTGAGGAGAGGGCGATCGCTCCACTGAGAGAGATATTGGTATAAGCGAATATACCCAGCGATCGCACATCGCAGTTTATCTTGCACGCCAACCAGCGATCGCAGGTTTAGTTTGCAGCGATGCGAATTCTATTCGCCCTTTTTACAAAAACTCAATCCTCACCAAACAAGATGCTTCTCCTACGCCAAACCCTGCGATACAAATCCTGCCCAATAATGGGGACTGACAAAGGGCAAGTTTTTCTGGCAAAGCGACTTTAAACGCCCCTGAAGTTTGATAATTTCTGTGGCATTTTCCTCAGTTTCTTTCTGCTCAAAATAATCCTCTAACTGCCGTTTATACTTACCAGATAACTCATCGCCTGTCAAGTTGCGTAGCTTAAATTGTGCTTTTCGCAGCGCTTCCGATCGGCTATGATATTTCTTTTCCTGATAGTATAAAATGCAAAACAAAGCCGTTGGTAATTCATCCACAGCCCACAAGGTACTTACCACATTTCTAGCACCCGCACAGAGGAAACCACTAGCAATAGAGAGCGGATCGTCAGTAATTTGGGTGAGGGTTAAATTCGTTTCGCAGCAGGAGAGGAAGACGTCGGCTAAGTCCAAAAATCTCCAGGTAAAAATGCGACCGAGGTTGATATCGCCGTCGAATAAGTGCAGTTTTGATTCAAGGGAATTATTCAGATCCGACTCAGCGTGATGGCTGGAATGGAGGACTTGCACTCGATCGAGTAAATTTTGATAGTTGCCGATAGTTGCTTGCTGGTATTGGAGGCGACTATCTTGGGTAACTTCGTGCATCGTTGCCAGGGTTTCGCACTCGTATCCAGCGCAAACGAGGTCGCCTGTGGCATTTTCTACGATTCCCATCGTGGTCGGTTTGAGGTTGCCTCGCTGGTGGCAAAAGTTGAGTATTTGGCAACTGGGAACGATGCGGAGGCGGAATTTATCGCTGAGGTATTCGGGTTGTTGGGGTGGGGTTTTGGATTCGGTTTTGAATTCGGTTTTGCTGGGTGGAGTTTGAGGTTTCCGTCCGCGTGTTTTGTCGGATGCTGTCTCGATTTGGGGAATGGGAATGTCATTTAAGGGTACGGCAGCAAAGGGGATTTGATGCAGGGATAGGTGAGGGATAATAATCAGTTCTTTGATGTCTTTGAGATGTTTTTCAATCAGTTTTTTGAGTTGCAAACGGTTAGCGAGTTCGGATAGAAATTCAACGATTTTATTTTGCCATGCGGTTGGGTTTTCTTTATAAGGTATTAACCAGTTGTTCAATATCCAATTTTGCAAGGTTTCATATCCTTGACCTTCGCAAGTGTGGAGTTGGGTTAGTTGATTTTGCCGCAAGATGAAAATATGGGTATGCTCGCCAGTGGTGTAAAAATTGAGGATGGCGGTTTCGGCATCGGGAATTAATTTTTGCATATCCTCAAAACTGAGGGGGTCTGGTTGCAATTGACCCGCCAAAACTTCGTCTTTGCTGCGAATTTTCAGCCAAGCTTGCTGTTTTTCTACTTCTAATTCTTTAATCTTTTCGATGATAGCGTCGCCGTTGGGGGTTGGTTGGGGAGTGGCGGCGAGTGCTTTCATCCCCTCATTGTCAGAGGAACGCAAACGGTTGCTTTGCTGTTGCAGGCGATAGTATTCTTCGACTTCCGGGGGAATTTCGCCTTTGGGGTAGAGGTCTTTGCTGCTATAAAATAAGTCTGCGAGGTGGCGGGAACGGGAACGGTCTGCGGTTTCGACGGCTTTATCGTATTGTTTGAGGTTGATGTAGCATTGGACGGCGTTGGCGTAAACGGAGATGGCTTCTTTAATGATTTCTTTGCGGCGTTTGTCAGTGGTTGATCCTTTGCGGAGTTTTTCCACTGCTTGCATCGCGGGTTCGTATCCTTCTAAGGCGAGATGCCAGTTACCTTGGGTGAAGCCGAGGTTGCCGAGGTTGCGACCTGCTGGAAAACATTCAACTGGCATGGTTTCAGGTATGGCAATTTTGAGACTGTCTCGATAGTTTTCAATAGCTTTCTCTGTTTGCTGCGATTTGTAATAAGCATAGCCAATGTTGTTCAGAGTATTCGCTTCTCCTTGACGGTTTTTAATTTCCCGTTTAACAACTAAAGACTGTTCGTAAAATTCGATCGCTCGTTCAAATTGTCCTAGAGAGCGGTAAGCAATGCCTAAATTTCCCAGAGAATTTCCTTCCCCTTGGGGAGATTTGATTTCTCCAAAAATAGTTAAAGACTTTTGGTAGAAACCGAGCGAGTTTTCAAATTTTTCTAAAGAGCGGTAAGCATTACCTAAACTTCCCAGAGAGTTCGCTTCCCCTTGGCGGTCTTTGATTTGCTGACTAATGGATAAATACTGTTCGTAGAAATTAACTGCTCGTTCAAATTGTCCTAGAGAGTAGTAAGTATTCCCTAAATTTCCCAGAGAAGCTGCTTCCCCTTTGCGGTCTTTGATTTCCTTACAAATCGCTAAAGACTTTTCGTGATAAGATATCGCTCGTTCAAATTGTCCTAGAGAGTCGTAAGCATTGCCTAAACTTCCCAGAGAAGCTGCTTCCCCTTTGCGATCTTTGATTTCCCGTTTAATCTCTAAAGACTCTTCTTGGTAAGAGATTGCTTGTTCAAATTTTCCCAGAAAGAGGTAAACATTCCCTAAACTTCCCAAAGAAGCTGCTTCCCCTTTGCGATCTTTGATTTCCCGTTTAATCTCTAAAGACTTTTCTTGGTAAGAGATTGCTTGTTCAAATTTTCCCAGAAAGAGGTAAACATTCCCTAAACTTTGCAGAGAATTACCTTCTCCTTTACGGTCTTTAATTTCCCTAAAAATAGCTAAAGACTGTTTGTATAAATCGAGCGCTTGTTCAAATTGTCCCAGAGAGTCGTAAGCACTACCTAAATTTCCCAAAGAATTGGCTTCCCTTTGGGGATCTTTGATTTCGATAAAAATCTTTAAAGACTGTTTGTATAAATCGAGCGCTTGTTCAAATTGTCCCAGAGAGTTGTAAGCACTACCTAAACCTATCAGAGAAATCGCTTCCCCTATGCGGTCTTTGATTTCCCGTTTAATGTTTAAAGACTGTTTGTGGAAATCGAGCGCTTGTCCAAAGTGTCCCAGAGAGTCGTAAGCACTACCTAAATTTCCCAGAGAATTGGCCTCCCCCTGGCGATCGCAAATGGCTTTATAAATGATGAGGCACTCTTCCCAGCACTGAGAGGCTAGGGGAAACTGGCTAATGTAAAACTGCTTAATTCCCCACTGTAATAAAATATCGGCTATCTGTTTTCTGATAGTTGTTTGCTGCTGGTCACTACCGAAAATTTTACCCATTTTTAAAGATAGGTTGGTTAAACGATTGGCAATAGTTTGGTTGCCGTTCTCCTCGAACAAATTAGCAAATGCGATTATCGTTTGTAAAAGTCCGGGATCGAGTATCTCGGTGTGTGCGTTTAAGATTTGCACTTCTTCCCCGTTAGGACATTCGAGCAGTTTTTGGATGAGTTGCCAATAGGCGGCGAGACGATTCTCGTCCATTGTTGTTTTCCTACCTTCTATGTGATTGTTTTTCTGACTACCAACTAAGAGCGGACAGTTTCCACAACGTCAAAACTTTGATAAAAAACTTGCAAATTGTCTTGCTGTCGCAATTGTTCAGATAACTCCTTAATCCGTTTAGCATTCAATTCTGGTCGTTCTTCCTCTGGACGGGGAGTTAACCAAAGCAAACTCAAAGGTTTCTCCAAGGCAATTGCTAAAAATTCCTCCTTTCCGGTGCCAAACTCAAAATTACTGTTGTTTTCATCTGCCCAAGAGTTCTTTAGAGGCAGCAAAATTGGCCATTCTTCAATAATAGAATTCGGTGCATAACCTGATGATGGACAGAGTAGACATAGTTCCTGTTCGCTTCGATTAAACAACAGTAATTGATAATTAGTAATCTTCCAATTAATCAGCATCCAAAGCGATTTGTTGGCGGGAATTGTTGGCGTAAGTTTCTGTACAGAAGGAGGAGGTGTTTGCTCTTTTGCGATTTTCAAGTTTTCTTCTGTGAAAAACAAGAGCCAATTGGGAGGAGATTTAGCTTTTTCCTGCAAGAATTGCCAAAAATTAGTTTGCAGGGTTTGAATATCGGTGCTATCTGCGATAATATCTAGGAGTTTCTCATATTGCTGTTGGGATTTTTGGCTCAAATCTTCAAGGCGATCGAGGATATTGTTAGAACCGACTAATAACTCAGTGATGCCAGTTTGCACCACCCCCATTTGCTGCAAAACCTCCAAAAAACCAGAATCAATTTGTCTGGCAACGCTTCTTACTTCAGCAGCGATTTCCTCTTGATTTTTTCGAGACAACAATTCCAGCCGTTTCTCAAATTCATACAAATTAAAATCAGCCGGAATTGTTGACGGGTTTTGCTGTTTAATTTCATTAAACCGTTGCGATATTAGAGCGTGATTTTCGCTAATTTGCGCTCGCATCACCGCGAACAGATCCAAAACCATCCTGGCAAAGGCTTTTCCGTCCGATTGAAAATCCTCTCTCAGCGCTTCTCGCAACGCTTTGGGGAAAATTTGATGTAAGCGATCGGCAGTATGCGTTATTACAGGTTTTCCCAGAATAACCCCTGCTTCCCACCGCAAATAATCCAGCAACGCTGCCCACAAATCCACATCCAAGGCGGTAAGATTGCTAAAATTTTCTGGACGATAGGCAAAAAATTCTGTTAATTGCGATTCCTCAATGGGTGCAAATTCCCCAGGCAGATTTTTAACCATATTTTCCCATTCTGCCTCTGCCAGTTTCGCCATTTTTCGCAAGCTGGTTTCGGTTTCTTTGGGAAAGTGTTTTGAGTCAGCAACGGCAACAATTACGGCTGCGATCGCTTTTCCTACAGTGCTGGTTAAATCATTATTTCTGAGAGGAGCTTTATCTTTCCCCAGTTGCTTTGAAATCGCACCAGCTTCATTTGCCACAACTCCGCCAGCAACACCTGCTAAAAGAGTTCCCGCTACCGCAACGGGTACACCCACAACGGATGAACCCAGCACACTGCAAGCCGTTCCCAGCGCCAAAGCTACGCTAAACGTACCGAGTCGAACATATTCCTGTTTGGTTAATTTTGGCGATTCCATAAGATGCCGATTATTAAAGTTTGATGTTAGCAGTCGTTGAATTGAAGTAACGAAACATAACCTAAAAATAGATTCTCTGTAGCATTTTAACTTCGCTCCAATCCAAACCGAAAAATTTGTTCGGCAGTTAAATTAAAGTTGGGAAATGCTGGGGACTTAACGGGGCTATTCCCCTGGAATTGGCTGACTTGATACTCGCCATCAACCAGTTGGTGAACTGAACAAGTCGGCTGTTTGGGATTACCAATAAATCGCCTGCCGCCTAAGCCCAGATAGTCAACAATCCAGTATTCAGCAATCCCCATTTCTTCATAATTCCCAGCTTTTGTGAAGTAGTCATCGCGCCAATTGGTACTGACTATTTCTACAATCAGACGAACTGACGAACCCATTGTAATAATAGATTCTTTTGACCAACGCGGTTCATTGGCCACAGCTTGCCGATCCAAAACTATAATATCTGGTTCGTATCCAGACTCGTCACGAAAAGGTTTGACTACGCATTCTTTCGGTACGAAACAGTTCAACTCTTGATTTTCAATTGCAACATTTAGCTTGTAGGATAGGAAGCCCCCAAGTTCTGAATGTTCGCCTGTTGGCTTTGGCATTTCAACGATTACCCCGTTATGCAGTTCGTAGCGGTGTTCTGAGTTCTCTGGATACCAGGCGATGAATTCGTCAAATGTAACTTTTTTAGGTATGGCTTGTGTCATGGCAAAATCCTCTTTTTTGTCTAATGTTAATTTGAACGACAAACGGCATTAGACCTCTTGCAAAAATTTATAAATGCCCTCAGAATGAAGTCTGGGGCTACACAAAAAAAGTTTTAAGCTTAGGCGCTGAGACATTCTGAAGAATAAGTTAATTTTAGCCTTGC
This sequence comes from Microcoleus sp. FACHB-831, assembly GCF_014695585.1. Lineage (NCBI taxonomy): Bacteria > Bacillati > Cyanobacteriota > Cyanophyceae > Oscillatoriales > Microcoleaceae > Microcoleus > Microcoleus sp. FACHB-831. The sequence goes on from NZ_JACJON010000061.1 coordinate 144,991, forward strand.
GGCATAATAGCTTAGTCACTCAGGTAAAGTTTGCGCTTCTTAAACGGTAGGGCGTGCATTTTGCAAAAAGTTAGCCAGCCAATTCTTGAGGTGATAAGTAGCGCGGCAGTCGTCTTCGTTGTAGCGAACGATAGAGTCTAGGAAAGCGCGATCGCCTGTCTCCAACCAATCGTCATACCAACAAACGCTCTGGGCACCATTTGCCGTACTGTCGCGCCACTCAAATCCTAGCCAAGTCGCGATCGCTTTAAGTGAATAACCTTCCACTGGAAGCATCACAGCAGCCGTTACTCGCTCGTGCAGATCCACACAGCGGGCTAGCACTGGATATACCTGCGAGGCTGGCGTATTGTACAATTTAGCTAAACGTTTTACAGTATCAGCTTCGTAGGGGGAAAAATGAAAAATGGGCGCATTTGGATAACTCCCAACTAAATCTAAAAATTGTTGCCAGACTAACTCTTCCGCACCTGGCTCTTCTGCTAACAACGGATAAAATTTTTCTGTTTTTGCAACCTTATCAACAACTAAAACACCCAGTAAATAGTCAACATTTAGCTCTTGCTCTGCCTCAATATCAAAGTATATTTCAATCGGGGATGTCGCCAAAAAATCCCCATCATAGAAAGCCTGCGCCGATTTCAAAATCGCCCGATTATGCACTGTGGATTGAGCTTGAAGCACCAGATTTTCCGCCACTGCTTCCCCCAACAATGGTTCTAAATGGCTTGGGTTAGCCGAAGCAAGGGATTCAACAGCAGTAAGCCCAAGCGTTTGCAAATGCTCATAGCGGCTGGGTGTTACTCCAGGTAACAAAGATAAGTGCTGCTGGGATTGAGCTACGCTATAGCAATGGTTGTACCATCGGCAGAGATTGCAGCGTTGTCGTGAAATAAATACTTCTGGCGTCTGAGTTGATAGTAATGTTTCAATGCATTCATTTAAAATTTTCTGCAACCGAGGCAACCATTTTGCAAAATTGATAGCATATGGCTTTTGATAGCGCAAAATTAATTGCGAACTTTCTGGTAAAACTCCTTGCACCTTTGCCAGCACTAAAGCATGAAAAGCCGCAGAAATTTGATATTCTTGCTTGGGACGCCTGCCAAATTTAATCGTAGTGGGGATATAAATCCAATCGCCAAAGTTGGATTGCCCGGGATGTTTGACTAATAAATCGGGATTACTGACCAAGAAGATGTTATGTTCTGGATTATTAACTTGTTGAGCCAGATTTTCTTCATACACGTCTTCTCCAGCAAGTTCATAATTTTCGCTGCTAGGCTCTAATCCCAAATCTAAAATCGCCAATTTTAAATTGTCTGCTGGTGTTAATAGCACGCCTTGATAAATGCAGTCTGCGCCTTGGCGCATTAATTCCAAAGTCGCTTTTGCACCAGCCTCCCAATCTCCTCGGCGATATTTTGGTTCGGAGAAGCTAAAGCTAGCTAAAATATTTTGCTGATATTTCTGGCTGTCTTGTTGCAGCTTTAGCAGAAATTCGCTCTTGGGTTTTTGCAAACTGCGATCGCCGTATAGATCTAAAAAAGACCGCCGGGGACAGCGTTGGTAATGCAGCAGCAAGTCATTTGTCAGCCACATAGGTTTTAGTTAAATTTTTTAATCAACATTTTGATGCAAATACCCATAGTCAACCTGCAAAAACTGCCCATTGTCACAAAGCGACAATATACGCGATCGCTCCTCTTGCAGTCTAACGATTCCAGAGCATCACTATTGCGATGCTTAGTCAAAAGCTGAACTGCGGCGATGTTCGCCATCAGCGCTAATACTGGGTTTAAGTACGCCAGGGAGACAAATAACAGATTTAACTGAGCTTAATGGCGATCGCGCTAATTCTCTGGCTTCTAGAAGGCTGGTTTGAGCTTCGACCAACGATTCTAAAGATTTCACGCTAATGTACTAAAGTTATTACGTTCAAAGCCGCATATCCCCTTCGCAACATATGAGCGAAGAATTTCTGGCACTTGGAATTCACGATTACATCACCAAATCTGTGAAAATCGCATAATTACAAACAGCATTGCAGTATTTGGGGGTTATGTGTTTATGAGATCGGAAAATACTGGTAAAGACTCGATTAATCCGGTTTCTGCCAATAATCCACAAGTCTTAGATTTGAATTACCTAACTCAAGCTTGCGGAGGAGACACAATTTTTGTTAAAGAACTTCTAGAGCTGTTTGTGGCTGATACTCAAACCAGGCTGCAACAAGCTCAAGTCGCCGCACGTAGCTTTGATCTCAAAAGGCTGGAAAATATCATGCATCATATTCAGGGAGCCAGTGCTAATGTGGGAGCAAAAGCCGTGCAGACGCTGGCGGCTCAACTAGAACAGCAAGCAGAAGTTGGCAATTTAGAAAATGCTGTTTCTCTTCTGGCTCAACTAGAAGAAGCTTATGATGCCGTCACCGCCTTGGTTGCCACGTCTACCCTCTAGCTACCTTTGCGATTCGGATGACCTTGCTGAATAATGAGCGCACGAATTCTCGTCGTTGACGACGACATATTGAGCCTGAAGCTGATTGCACACCATTTGAGAGATACGACTTACGTGGTGGAAACGGCTAGCAATGGAGAAGAAGCTTGGGAGCTGGTTGTGCAAAACCCTCCCGATTTAATTATCTGCGATTGGTCGATGCCAGGGATGTCTGGCATTGAGCTTTGTCAGAAAATCAAAGCCGATCTACGCTTGCAATTGATTTACTTTATACTGTTGACGGTTCGTTTAGAGCTTCCCGATCGCGTGGCTGGTCTGGAGAATGGAGCCGATGACTATATTTCTAAACCAGTTGCTCCTGAAGAGCTGATTGCACGAATTAGAGTGGGGCTGCGCTTGCGACAAGTAACTAAATCTCTACAGGAGGCAAACCAGCAGTTGCGCCTGCAAAACGAATTGTTGCAATCTCTGACTCTAATGGATCAACTGACGGGTGTTCTAAATCGCAGGGCGCTAGAAACGGGTTTGCCTGGATTGCTGCAAAAAGTAGGCGATCGCTCTGAGGGAAGTGTCTACCGATATCTGAGCGTGTGGATAATTGACATTGACCACTTTAAGACAATCAATGATACCTACGGGCATTTGATTGGGGATAAGGTGCTACAAATCGTTGCCCACCGCTTACAAAGTAACAGTCTCCCTGGCAGTTTCCTCTATCGCTATGGTGGAGAAGAGTTTGTCTCTGTAATGCCCGGTATCAATCCCCTACAGGCGCTGGCTTATGGCGAACAACTGCGACTAGCGATCGCTCTTGAGCCAGTTTGCCTAATGAGTGTTGCCCAAGAGATTCCTGTCACGATTAGTCTTGGGGGCGCTATGGTACACGCAAATGAGCCAATATCAAGTCAAATGCTTTTATCCAAAGCAGATCGGGCGCTTTACCAGGCAAAGGCAATGGGTCGCAATCAAGCGATATTATCAGGTCTTGAGCGGTGCTAAAAATACCGCTTGGTAGAAGTTTAGTGTTGTATTTTGAGTTTTAAAAAATAGTGTCGATTTTTACAGAAAAAACGCAGTTAGCAGCCCATCGTCAGTTGTTTCCAGGTCTGGCGAATAAAGCTTATTTCAACTATGGCGGACAGGGGCCGATGCCAAGAGCATCGCTAGATGCTATCGTGCAAGCTTATGATTACATCCAGAAGTCAGGGCCTTTTAGCAATGGAATGAATGCCTGGATCGTCCATGAGTCTAATCTAACTAGAGAAGCGATCGCGTCTGAACTAGGGGCGCCAGTGCAGTCGATTGCTTTAACGGAGGATGTTACTGTCGGTTGCAATATCGCTTTGTGGGGGATAGATTGGCAATCTGGCGATCGCCTGCTACTCACAGATTGCGAACACCCAGGCATTGTGGCGGCGGCGCAGCAAATTGGTCGTCGCTTTGATGTGGAAGTAGATATCTGTCCTCTGTTGGCGACGTTAAATGAGGGCAACCCAGCAAGCGCGATCGCGTCTCATCTGCACCCTAATACTCGTTTGGTGGTACTCAGCCACATCCTATGGAATACTGGCCACGTCTTGCCCCTAGCGGAAATTGTTGAACTCTGTCGGCAACATAATGGCTCGAAACCGTTACTTACTCTCGTGGATGCGGCTCAATCTGTTGGGCTTCTGCCTCTAAATTTGACAGAATTGGGGGTTGACTTTTATGCCTTTACTGGCCATAAGTGGTGGTGCGGGCCAGAAGGCATAGGCGGTCTTTACATACGACCGGAGATCTCTGAAAGCTTAACCCCTACATTTGTTGGGTGGCGCAGCATTGTTAATGATGATGAAGGTAAATTGGTGGGTTGGAAGGCTGACGCACGACGGTATGAAGTGGCGACATCTGCCTACCCGTTATATGCTGGGTTGCGGAGCGCGATCGCTACTCACCAACAATTGGGAACCGCGTCGGAACGTTACCAGCAGATCCTGGAAAAAAGTAAGTATCTCTGGCAACGCTTATCTGAATTGCCTAATATTAAGTGTCTGCGGACATCTCCCCCAGAAGCAGGTCTGGTTTCTTTCGAGTTGAGCGAACAAAAAAAACACTCTGCGCTCGTAAATTTTCTAGAACAGCAAGGTTTCATGCTCAGGACTATTCTAAATCCCAACTGCGTGCGAGCCTGCGTTCACTACTTCACCCTAGAGTCTGAAATCGAGCAACTGCTAAAAGCAATTGTAGATTTTGGAGTTTAGATTTTAGCTTGGGGATTAAGCTGTTGTGCATTTAAGTAATTCCTAACAAATGCACGAAAATAGATAACTTTGAAACTTGCTTGTTAGAACATTTGAGGTTATCTAGCAATCCTATGTAGAGTTATGAGATGCCAGGAGTTCAGATACCCGACTTCACAGGAGTTGTCGGGTATCTCGCAGGGCGAATCCTTTAAAACTGCTATATCAAATGCGGTTAATTGCCACCACTATGCAAAATTAAAATTTCGTACCAAGGAATTTGAAATATGCGGCTTATGCCTAATTAGGGTTACTCAGCCGGATTTGATACTAATCCAAAAGCCAAAATCTAAAATCTAAAATTTTTATGTCTCGACCAATTTTGTATCTGGCTATCACCAGTCACGGCTTCGGTCATGCTGTCCGGGCGTGTTCCCTCGCGGCGGAAATTCAGCGCTTGTGTCCAGAAATTTTACTGATGCTTGTGACAACTGCACCGCGTTGGTTGCTAGAGTCTTACATTCAGGGCGATTTTATTCATCGCCAGCGTGCTTTTGATGTTGGCGTCATCCAGTCAGATAGCCTGAATATGGATAAAGACGCCACGCTAGAAAAACTGCGCCAGATTCGCAAACAGGAAAGATCTATTGTGGCGGGCGAGGTTAATTTTATCCGGCAAAATCGCGTGGGTTTGATTTTGGCAGATATGCCACCGCTGGCTACAGAAATTGCTTCTGCTGCTGCGATTCCGTGTTGGATGATGAGTAATTTCGGCTGGGACTTTATATACCGAGATTGGGGAGGGGAGTTTAGTGAAATGGCCGATTGGATTAGTAATTGTTACAAAAAGTGCGATCGCTTGTTTCGCCTCCCTCTCCACGAACCAATGAGTGCTTTCCACACCATTACAGATGTCGGCTTAACTGGCGGTACCCCCCGCTATGCGACCGAGGAATTAAGGGCTAAATTTAATATTACGGCTCCTGCGGATAAGACTATGTTGCTTACTTTTGGCGGGCTGGGGCTGCAAGAAATTCCCTACAATAATTTGCAGCAATTTCCCGATTGGCAGTTCATCACATTTGATTACTTTGCCCCCGATCTACCCAATTTAATCAAAATTACCGATCGTCAGTACCGTCCGGTTGATTTCATACCTATATGCGGGCGCATAGTTTCCAAACCTGGTTACAGTACCTTTGCCGAAGCCTTGCGTTTGGAGATTCCTATAGTTTCGATAACCCGCGAAGACTTTGCTGAAGCTAAGGTGTTATTAGAAGGTATCGAGAATTATGCATATCATCAAATTTTGCCGCCAGCTGAGTTTTTTCAGGGCAGTTGGGAGTTTCTACATCAACAGCCCCATTCACCCAGGCTATCTACTGTTTTGGATAAGGAGGGAAATCAGGCGATCGCTAGAGCCGTTCTAAGCTATTTTGAGGTCAATAGCTAATAGCTGTCAGATATCAGTTACCCAAGAGATAGTATTTTATTTATAGGTTGATTATCTTTGATAAATATAGTTCCATATTTAATTATTGCGGATCGCCAATCTAAATCGAGCGATTGTCAGTTAACAAGCAGCAATCTGCCAGATAATATAAGTATTCAATAGGAGTTGATATGAGCCACTACCAACAATTACTAAAAGTTCAAACTCCGGGCAAATCTCTGAGCAAAATAACTTCCAAAGTTCAAGCAATTGTTGCAGAGTCGGAAATAGAGATAGGGCTTTGTACTATATTTCTACGCCATACTTCTGCAAGTTTGATAATCCAAGAAAATGCCGATCCTGATGTTCTTAAGGATCTAGAAAACTTCCTAGCTAAACTGGTACCAGAGGATGGTAAAAGCTACATTCACAGCGCCGAAGGGCCAGATGATATGCCAGCGCATATCCGCACTGCGCTCACCCACACCTCAGAGCAGATCCCCATTGCCAGGGGAAAGTTGCTATTAGGAACCTGGCAGGGAATCTACATCTGGGAACATCGCCAACGCGGACAACTCCGTGAGGTTGTTGTTCACATCAGCGGCAATTAAATATAAAGACGTTGAATTCAACGTTTTTACATCTTAGCCGTAACGCATTTCTTGCTCTGGAGGAGTGGCTTCTTTAGGATCGAAGTAGGTTAACTTTAACATCTGTAAAGTTAACAGCCAGAGATAAAGAGGATTCAAGTAAATGTAACGCTTCCAAAGACGCTTTGGTTCTTGCAAAAGGCGATAAAACCATTCCATGCCTATTTGCGCCAGGAATTCTGGGGCTTTTGGCAAGTTGCCAGCATGGAAATCATAAGCAGCGCCGACAGCGATCGCAGGCATGGATAAAGCGTCGCCATATTCGTAAACCCATACCTCTTGTCTGGGACACCCCAAACCCACGAAGGTAATAGCTGCACCGCTTTGGCGAATCTGTTCGACAATTTCCAGCTTTTCTTCAGCAGAAACTTGTCTGAACTTAGAAGGCTGAGAACCAGCAATTTTGAGTTTAGGAAAACGGGTGCAAAGATTCTTTGATAAATCTTCAAGCACTTCTGGACGACTGCCATACAAGTAAATTGGCAACCCTTCTTCTGCTGCTTTTTCGCATACGAGCAACATTGTCGTAGGCCCGCATACTCGATCTGGAAGTTGGGCTTTATAAAGCCAATTCAACGCCCAGCGTACTGGTTGACCATCTGGCAATACGAGATCCAGATGATTCAGACGATAGCGATGGATTTCGTCCAAAACTCCGGTCATCACGCCATGTACAGCCAGCGCGGAAACGCTCATTTTTTTCTGCTGCTTGGCCGCTGTGATGATTTTGTTTACAGCTGCCTCGTAATCAACCGCATTTACCCAAACGCCCAAGAGATTTTTCTTACCTGCATCTATCATGAAATCCCCTCTTCTCGCCAGCGTCCTTTGTTTAATTTATCAGTAGCCTGCAATATCTGCCAGACGTTTATGTTCAAAGCACAGGCACAAGAAGTATGAAGCAAATCTTGCTTTCTTGTATTCATCATTAGGCTGATTCTTTGTGCCAACGTTCTTTGTTGAATTCGTAAATTTCCTGCAATATCTGGTCTACATTATATTTCTGGCTCCAGTCAGGATAGTGCTTACTAAATTTCCCGTTGTCGCTCACCCACCAAATATGATCGCCTATACGATTGCTTTCGGCATAAGTCCAATTGAGTTCTCGTCCAGCAATTTTTTCGCACGATTGGATTGCTTCGAGCATTGAGCAATTGCTGTATCGACCGCCCCCGGCGTTGTAAACTTCTGCCACTCGCGGAGCCTTGAAAAACTCATAAAATGCTGCAATCAGATCGGCACTATGAATATTATCGCGGACTTGCTTGCCTTTGTATCCATACACTGTATAGGGCTTGCCAATTACAGTACACTTCATCAAGTAGGCGAGGAAGCCGTGCAATTGAGTTCCAGAGTGATTGGGGCCAGTGAGACATCCGCCGCGAAAGCAAGCAGTTTTCATATCAAAGTAGCGTCCATATTCCTGTACTAGAACATCAGCGGCTACTTTAGATGCGCCAAACAAACTGTGTAGGGTTTGATCAATAGACATATCCTCTCGGATACCCGTTACATAGGTATGGCTGGGGTCAATTTCCCAGCGATATTCCTGTTCGATAAGGGGTAAACGATTGGGTGTATCGCCGTAAACTTTGTTGGTAGAAGTAAAGATAAAGACAGAGGCGGGAGCATATTGGCGGGTGGCTTCTAAAAGATTAAGCGTGCCATTAGCATTGACGGTAAAATCCGTCAGAGGTTCCCGCGCCGCCCAATCGTGGGAAGGTTGAGCAGCTGTATGAATAACTAAGGAAATGTTGGAACCATACTCTTTAAAAATGTTGGCGATCGCTTCAAAATCCCTAATATCAACATCTATATGGCGATAATTTGCACCTAACGAACCCTCAAGTTGCTGTCGGTTCCAGTCTGTGGATGCGTCGTCACCAAAAAACACGCGACGCATATTATTGTCAATGCCTACTACTTCAAAGCCTTGTTTGGCAAAAAATGTAGCGGCTTCGGAGCCAATTAAACCAGCTGAACCCGTAATGATAACAACGCTCACTTTTTATCTCCGTAAACAAAAGATATAACTTCTACGAAAGAATCGCTTGCTGATTTTGCACTATGTTGAGCTACCATCTGCTGCGATTTCTCCCCCATTGACTGTATCAATTCTGGATTGTCTAAGAAACGACGCATAACAGAGGCTAGTTCTTGAGGATCGTGCGGATCGAAAATGTAACCATTTTCTCCTTCAACGATTGTTTCAGCGGCTCCTGCCCATTTTGAGCAAAGAACGGGTTTGCCAAATACCATCGCTTCTAGGGGAACCATACCCCAAATATCCTCAAAAGTAGGAAATACAAAAACATCCGCTCGCTGAAAATAAGCTCCTAAACTTCCATAATTGACCCATCCTACCCACGTTACATTATTAGTCAAATTCCGGTCTTTGATGAAGGCTTCAAGTTCCTCTCGCTGATCTCCCTCGCCAACGATTAACAGGGTATATTCACTGTATCCCTGAGTTTGTAAAATAGCGCAGGCATCGAGCAGCGATTTGATTCCTTTTCTGGCTGTAATTCGTCCCACGTAAAGAAATATTGGACGTTTTAGGCCAGTGTCGGGTGGAGTGACATTTTGAATGCTTTGCTGCAAAGCGTCAGCATCTGGAACCAAATACATTCTGGTGAAGACGCGATCGCTAGGTGCGTCAAGAGCATCTATAAGATATTCTTTTGCCCCATGACTGTTAGCAACAAAGGCATCTGCATAGCGGGCGATCGCTTTTCGCACTAAAGTACGAAATTTATTATCTCGAAAATCTGAATTAGGCGAGCTTCCGTCGTAAATGATCACAAAGCGCCAGCCAAATACAGGTTTCAAAAGCAGTGCCAACAGAGTCCATAGAGAAAAAGCCTGAGCCAAAATCAAATCCGGCTTAAATCGGATTAACTCATTAACTATTCCTGGCGAAACAACCATTAAGCGACGGTCGTAACCCGTCGCTGTCTTAGTCATCTCTAGAGACTTCATTTCTCCGACTAACTTGATCGTGTCCGCACCTGGAACGGATGCATCGAATCCAGGCCAAACTAGACCAGTATAAAAAATGGTGTTTTTAAACACCTTTTTGAATTCCCTTAAAACAGGAACCCAGTAAGCTCCTAGTTCTACGGAAGGAATAAGCCAAGCAATGCGGAGATTGTCCATACTTCTAGCTTTAGTAAATCTAAAGACAAGTCAGGCTATTAGAAAATAAGCGCATCAAGCGCCTTTTTCTTGCCGACCGCCGAAAAGTGAGAGCCAAAGTAACCTCCTGTAAGGTATCAACCAATAAATTGGCCATAATATACCTCCATGCCGTTGAGCAAAAACCTTCCACTCCTCAAAGGGGTAAAGGATTTGTTCTTTGACGGCTAAACCTTTAGGTTGCGCCATTTTCTTTAATTGAGCGCCAAGTTCAGAGGAATTTTTGGTGGTGCGAGGGGGGGCGTTTTGCGAACAAGTTCCTATATAGCCCGGAGCTACCCAGACTGTACAACCCAGTTGCTGCGATCGCAAACCATAGTCAAAATCTCCCAGATAATGGCTGAATCCCTGATCTAGGTTGCCCACCAATTGCACTACTTCTCGCGGTACTAAAACGCAGTTCCCGTTTATCGTGTCACAGCGCTTGGCCACTTCTTCTGGTTCTACTAAGGAAAACTTTAAGGGTCGCAGCGGACTCGTTCGCACCATACCTCCGTAGGTGAGGACACCCGTCTGGGGGTCACAAGTAGACCCTGTTACGATAGCTCGATCATAACCTTGTTCAGCTAAACTCCTAGATGTGGCAACCATTGTTTTCAGAGCTTCTGGGTAAAGCAGGGTGTCGTCGTTTAGCCAGAGGTGGTAGTCGTGGTCTGTTTTTACAGCCGACTCAAAGGCCACTCGCATCCCCCCATTCCAAAATAGGTTGCCATTCCCTTGGATAATCTTAACGTCGGGATAAGCTTGGCGCACCGCGTCGGCTGTCCCATCGGTACTTCCATCATCCACTAGATACACGTCATGTGTCACCCCTTCTGAGAGTACCTGGTTGAAGAGGCTGGCTAAACTAGCCAATGTTTTATCTCGGCGATTATGGCAAGTTATCAGTACGGCTATACTTAGGTGCTTCATGTGCAGATATTTGTTAATTTGGTACTGCTACAATATGGCAAAGATAGCACCCGCCGGAGGCCACAACAAGTCGCTCCAGTTATTTCCAGATTGACTTTCTACCCGCACCTCACTTACAAAAAAAATCGGATAACTTATTATGGAAGATTTTGGCGTCATCGTGATCTGTTGTGACCAAGACTACTTCATGGCTAAGGGTGTCTGCGCTAGTATCAGGCACTTCTTGGGTGATGTACCTATTTGCCTGCTGGTTGATGGAACTTTTTCAGTAGCTGATGCCCAAAAGGCTTATGGAGCCAAAGTCATCAATCGCATGAACATGACCCATGATGTTCTGAAACAAAGAAGCTTTGGCTGGGGAACTACCAGAATGATTGCATTTTGGGAAAGTCCTTTTAAACATTTCTTGCTTGTTGATGCAGATGTCATAATTTGGGGAAATATCCTCAAATATGCAAATTTCAAAGATTACGATGTTATCATCGATCGCCCTTGTTCTGACTATTCCCGAGAAGCGGTTCAAGAATATTTCTTTGATATACCCGTATTTGAAGCGAATTTTCCTGGGTTTAACTGGCAAAATAGGCCTTTTGTCTGTCCTGCTGTATTATTTGGCACGAGGGATATTTTTACCTTAGAAGAGTATATTGAAATACTGGATTTCAAGGATAAACATCCCAACGTATTTAAGTATGGAGACATGGGGTTCTTAAACTACATGATATTCCGCGCAGCCGATCAAGGTAGGCTACGTTTAGGACAAGAAGACATACAGTTCCTAGTGCCAGATTTTCCCCAAGAACACGCCAAAAAGCGCTTTCCAATGAACGAAACGGGGCCAGTTGTCGTAGACGACGAAGCTAACGTAGTTCACTGGTGCGGACCCAAACCAACTCTGTCAAGTTCCAACCCTTACTCCGAACCGATGAATTTCTTTCGGCGGAAATTTCTCCGAGATGCATCAGGAACAACGGGATTGGCCGCGGAGGCTTTGCTGCAAGTAGAAGATTTGCAGCGAAATATATATGTTTACAAGAAAAAGATCCGCAAAAAACTAACAGGAAAGTATTAAAGTGTCACAAGTTAAACCAACTGTTCTAGTAACTGGTGGAGGCGGCAACATCGGCTCCCATGCACTTCTAGCTCTTTGTTGGTGATATAAGCGATTTATCGCTTATATTCTACTACTTGCGCTCCATATAGTTCCTATCTCAGAAAATGCTCCCCAGAATGCCATTAATCGTTCTGGGGCAATTAATTTTATGATGAAGCAAACTCTGTCGGATTTTGATGCAGACTATGCTTTTAGAGGGGTGACTTTCTCTTACTTTAGTAACTCTGGAGTAGAGCCAAGTCGATTGCTGGGGGAGGATGGCGAGCCTGCGCCTCAATTGATAAACACCACTGGAAATTAGGGCAGTCAAGGACAGTTTTACTAATAAAAGATGCAGCTATTTGAAAAGCATCTAATATCAAGAGCGTAAACTACGCTCTTGATATTAGAGAGAGGTCTTATGGAAGACTTTGGCGTTATCGTAGTATGTTGTGACCAGGATTATGTTTTTGCTAAGGGAGCCTGCGCTAGCATCAGGCATTTCCTGGGTGATGTACCGATTTGTCTGATTGTTGATGGAACCTTTTCACTCAGTAACCTAGAAAAAGCTTATAGTGTTACTGTAATCAATCATCTTAACGTTAGTAATGGAGTTCTAAGGGAAAAAAGTTTTGGATGGGGAAAGACCAAGATGCTCGCATTTTGGGAAAGTCCGTGGAAGAACTTTCTAGTCTTGGATGCGGATACAGTTATTTGGGGAAATATTCGGAAGTTTGCCAATTTTCAGGATTACGACTTCATTATCGATCGACCCTGTAATGAGTATTCTGACGAAGCTATTACTGAGTATTTCTTTGATCTTGAGAAAATAGAGCAGTATTTTCCGGAATTTAACTGGCAAAAGCATCGAAATAATTATTTTTGTACGGGCACTTTCTTCGGCACGAAGGGTATTTTTACCTTAGAAGAGTATGTTGAAATACTGGATTTCAACAAGGCACACCCCAATGTATTTAAGTATGGAGAAATGGGGTTCTTAAACTACATGATATTCCGCGCAGCGGATCAAGGCAGGCTGCGCTTGGGGCAAGAAGATATGCAGTTCATAGTGCCAGATTTTCCCTCAGAACACGCTAAAAAACGTTTCCCCATGGAGGAAACAGGGCCAGTTGTCCTAAAGGACGAGGCTAACGTAGTTCACTGGTGCGGGCCGAAACCAACTTTGTCAAGTTCCAACCCTTACTCCGAACCGATGAATTTCTTTCGGCGGAAGTTTCTCCGAGATGCGTCAGGAACAAGCGGATTGGCCGCGGAGGCTTTGCTGCAAGTAGAAGATTTGCAGCGAAATGTATATGTTTATAAGAACAAGATTCGCAAAAAACTAACAGGAAAGTATTAAAGTGTCACAAGTTAAGCCAACTGTTCTAGTAACTGGTGGAGGCGGCTACATCGGCTCCCATGCAGTTTTAGCTCTCCAACGAGCAGGATATGAGGTGGTGGTTCTTGACAATCTGGTATATGGACATCGGGAGATTGTCGAGGAGGTACTGAAGGTAGAACTTGTTGTTGGGGATACGAGCGATCGCGCCTTGCTAGATCGTCTATTTTCCACGCATCAGATAGCTGCTGTAATGCACTTTGCAGCCTATGCCTACGTGGGCGAGTCTGTTGTCGATCCAGCCAAATACTACCGCAACAATGTGTCAGGAACGCTGACGCTTCTAGAAGCAATGCTGGCGGCGTCTATCAAGAAATTTGTCTTTTCTTCGACTTGCGCTACATATGGCACGCCGCATACAACTCCCATCCCGGAAGATCATCCCCAAAATCCCATCAATCCCTATGGGGTTAGTAAGTTGATGGTGGAACAAATTCTATCTGATTTTGATGCCGCCTATGACTTTAAATCAGTGCGTTTCCGCTACTTTAATGCGGCTGGAGCAGATCCGAGTGGATTGCTGGGGGAGGATCACGATCCTGAGACTCACTTGATACCGCTGACGTTAATGGCGGCTTTAGGCAAACGGGAATCTGTATCTATTTTTGGCACTGATTACCCCACCCCTGATGGAACTTGCATTCGCGACTACATTCACGTTACCGATTTAGCCGATGCTCACGTTCTGGGATTGGAGTATTTGTTGCAGGGCGGCAATACTGAAGTATTTAATTTGGGCAATGGCAATGGCTTTTCTGTTAGAGAAGTGATTGAAACAGCAAAGCAGGTAAGTGGAAAGGAGATTAAAACTGTAGAGGGCGATCGCCGCCCTGGAGATCCGCCTGCTCTTGTAGGGAGTGGCGACAAGGCTAGAAAAATTTTAGGTTGGAATCCTCAATATTCAGACCTAAAGGAAATTTTGTCTCATGCTTGGCAGTGGCATCTCAAGCGTCATAGTTTGGTTGAATAGCAGAAAATCGCAGCCCAAGTGCAAATATTTTATATCTTGGGCTGCTACCTACTGTATAAGCAGCTTTCTGCTTTTTCTACAAAAGGTTGATTGGGCGATCGCGCATAGCGGAATTTCGGTGGAAGGAATGCTTGCCCGCTAGCCCATCTTACATTTATTTGTTTTATCAGATTCTATTAATGAATGGTTGCCAATTTAGGTGGTTATTACTACATATTTACCACTACCCAAATTTTCACAGTAAGGGACTAGCGAGATACCTGTCATGGGGAACTTGAATTTATAGACAAGCTTTTAAAAACAGACAAGTAGCGATTTGCCTGGAGTTCCAGGGTAAATTCTTGTTCTGCTTTCTGACGAGAGCGATCGCGCAGTTTTTGATGTCGTTCCGGATTTTCTAGCACCCAGGCAATTCCCGCCGCTAAGTCTTCAATTTTATAAGCTTGAGCAAGATATCCACTTTGCTGATGCTCAACTATATCTTTTAATCCTGTGGCATTAAAAGCTACAACTGGCGTACCGCAAGCTAATGCCTCGGAGGCTGTCTGTCCGAAAGCTTCCTGGGTTGATGGCACTACCATAACATCGGCGGCTGAATAGACTACGGCTAGAGAAATATCGTCGGTAAATCTGCCTAGATAGTGGGATTTAAAACCCGTATCGATGGGATTTTCTGGCCTAGATGAACCAAAAACAACGAGTTCGAGTTTATCCCCCCATCCCGACTGGCTGAGGCTTTGCAAGGCTGGCTGAAGTAGCTGAAGTCCTTTGCGGGGAGCGTTGGTATATATTGCTCCAAACAGGACAAGTTGCTTATCTTGAGGTAAGTTAAGGAGCGATCGCGCCACTTCTTTTGGAATTGGCCTGTATTTTTGAATATCCATGCCATGAGGAATTACCTCGATGGGCACATCTTTGAATAAAGAACTAGCTTTGGCACATTCAGCCAACCACTGACTGGGAGAAACAAGGGCTAGCTTAATATTTTTCCAGCTTTTAGCTTTGCGCTGCCATACCCAGCGCGATAAGTCGTTTTCTTTGCTGGTATGTAGTATAGGACAAGCACCGCACGAATCAGTATATTTCGTACAATCTGCCGCATAGTTACACCCCCCAGTGAACGGCCACATATCGTGTAAAGTCCAGACCAAGGGTTTATTTAATTTAGCGATAGTTTCAATTTGTAGAAACCCTTTGCAAATCCAGTGGATATTTATAACATCTGGCTGGCATTTCGCCACTCGGTCGGCGATTGCATCAGGAACCCACTCTATAGAAAAATCAGTGCGATCGCGCTGGCGATAAAACTTCGCTGGCACTTCATCTAAATATTCAGTTAGTTTTAACTTACCAACCAGTTTATCTACACTTTTCTGTGAAGCCAAGACAGTTTTATCGTCACTCTCCTTAAATTGCACCAGCATCTGGGAATCTATACCGATTCCCTGTAAGCCATTATGCAATCGATAAGCTGCACGGCCCGCCCCTCCAGTATCAGAATTACTCAGATGCAAAACCTTCACGCCAGAATTTTATCTCCTCAGTTTACAGTCAATACTTCTTCAATTTTTCTTCTTGAAGACCGCGCCACATTCAAAGAGTCAGGCAAATTACCAACGGCTATCATCATTATAATTGCCTCAGATTCTCCAATCCCGGCATCGACTCTCACGGCTTGGTCTCTTTCGTAAGTTGCAGACCAGTTCAGGCAGCACGTACCTACACCCAGGGAATGTAAGGCATAAATTAGAGACATGGCAAACATACCCCCATCAACCCAACATTGATTGCGTTCCGCAGGCTCAATAAATAAATTCAGGTCCGTAGTAACTACTAATACCTTACTAGCAGTATCTCCAAAGCCGCGATTGCCATTTTGATGGCTCAAAACTTTTCTTTTTATATCATCATCACTAAAAAGATGTAGCTTCCATGTTTGCCGATTACAAACTGAAGGAGTTTTCAGCGCTATAGATACTGCCTCCTCAATCAATCTGACATCCACATCGTTGTTAGTATCGAAATTCCTAATGCTATGTCTGGCGTTGACAAATTCTTTGAAATTTACATTAGCTGCCTCTTTTATTTGTTCTTTTGTAACTTTAATTACGCCTCCATCTGTTACAATATTCACTTCCTTGGGAATTTTATTTTTTATTTCAGTTATATTTTTATATAACTCTTGATTATCTAAACCCTGACTTAGATTGTAATTGTAATAAGAGAACAAAGTGTTCAGCGCAACTTGCCCAGCTTCATCCAAACCATACTTCTCTTGATATTCTGTGAGCAGACGCACTAAATAATTAACTACATCTACACCAAAGCCTACTCTAGGACTTTTCAAAGACAAGCCTTTTTCAATGACGTGATAAGTTGCCAGAATCCGTCCTTGATGTCTAATCTTTGACTGATAGGGGTCATAGGTTGATGAAAATTTTAGGTATCTTTTGAAATCATAGTAGTAATTTTTAGCCAGTTTCAGGGCAAAGCGTATCTTGTAAAACGTTTTTTTGGCAGATTCTGGTACTAGGCGCTTGATTATACTTTTCATCTTTTTTCTCCTACATCTATTTTTTCAGTCACTTATATTTACTTTTGGCTAGACAGAGCTTTATAGAGATAGTCTTTAGAAGCTTCTATCTTCTCTTGCAGCTTTGTATAGTCCAAATTGAGGTTGGTATTTAATTTTTTATCAAGTTTGGGAAGCATATCTGCTGTTACTATTCGCTCCGGTATTCCCAACTCGGTTAATAAATCGACCACCTTGATCGATTTATCGCTTCTACTAAAAACCGTAAAAGGTTTTTTATAAATAATTGAGAATATAGAGCCGTGGAAAAAGTTTGTAAAAACATATGATGCACCGTAAAAGTAGCCAAGCCATTCTCCTGGACCCGCTCCCACATAGTTTGCTTTTGGTGCATACTTCCAAGGTTCTCCAACCGAAATAATTTCTAAGCCTTCATTCGCGGCTACTGTTTTCACATAATTGCTTTCTTCTTTAGTTAGACCTCCATATACTAGAATATATTTTTTGTCTACTTTGGGAATTTTAATGATTTTGCTGTAATCGCCCAGTAAAGTTGGATCTAGAACTTTGGTAGCGTTTAGATTGCAGTGGCTAACAAGTTTTACGCTATTGCTATCTCTGACTGCGATCGCGTGAAATTGTTGCAGTAGCTGACATACTGCTTCTTTATAATTTCCTAAGCTATCTGTAGAGCCAAAACTAGCTGCATAGCTCACTTTGCGAGTATTGCTAGGTGAAATAAAATCAAAGAAATAAGATGGATCAAATCCTGTAAATGGCGATTGAATATTCCATATTTCATCACTTCCGCATATCACTACATCATATTGATGATTCCCGGTTTTTAATTCTTCTCTATTTGTATATGTTTTTTCACTCAACTCCATTTGAGAAAGCAAAAACTCTCTCATCTTTTTAGCCCTTACAGCGTTCGCTATAAAATTTCTATGAAATAATAATTTTCCACTAAAATAAAGATTTTTTCTAAACAACGCCATCAACTGAGTAGGACGATAATCAATAAATTCAACATCATATCCCTGCCCCTTAACTACTTGAGACAAAGCATAAGCTTGGAGCGTGGCACCAAAGTTAGTTGTACAGTGATAAGTTAGTATTCCTACCTTCGTCATTTTATTTGCCTATTTTCGCCTAATGTAAGAGTTGTAGAATCTTGTTGAGTTGCTGTAACCTTTATTTAGAGCAAGGCTACATTTGCCTTTGTTCGCCTTTTTATCTTTCCAAGATAAGTTAAGAGTGGCCAAATCACGTCAAGCGGTCACTCTAGGTAGCGATTTTGCATCAATTTACTGCTAAGATTTTTTTACTATCCTCTTAACAGCTTGAGCCATACGCATTAGTTTTGGCCGATACCACAAATACTGCAACAAATCAGTCTTCAGCTTTGCACCCAGCGAATATTTTTTTTGTGCAGAAGGAACCAACCGATACTTCATCCCATTATATGTAGCATAATCTACAGCGCTAGGAGTTGTTGCATATCGGCTACCACTTTGATAGTTGCTAGGCAAATAATGCGCTGTCAGAGACTTTCTAGAATATTGAGTATTTTTGGTTGGCAAAGAACCATGAATTGTCCTCGAATTCCAGAACAACACATCTCCTTTTTGCAGCGCAGGCGCACTTATTTGGCTTAGATGAGAATCTAAATATCCCTTCACCTTTTTTAGGTAAGGGCCATTGGAAGCTTTTTCATCTTCCGTCAATTCCATATCAAGCATATTAGACTTGGGCAAAACGTAAAACCGTCCTGCTTCTTCTTGGATATCTTCTAGTGCAAACCATCCTGCCAACAAATGGCCTGGTGGCATTGAATCTAGGTAGTACCAATCCTGATGAGCTGGTGTAGCCGTATTCATATCGAAAAGCATCGACTGTACAAGATTATGTTCTTCATATCCTGTAATTTCTGCCAGTGCTTTCTTCACTTCTGGGCTGCAAAAAATGTTTTTCGCTGCATCGCAAAAGGCTGGATAATTGGGGTAATCGTGAACGTTTAGGAATGATTCTTCAGCATAGCCATGATTAGAAATTTTGTGGCTTTCCCATTTATTGCTTGATTGTCTAAAAAAAGGGGCTTTTGAAGGTAATATATTAGTTTTATATTCCTCTAATAGCTTGTCAATCAAGTAACCGGGTATGAGCTTGCGGAATATATAGTATCCGTTTTCGTCATAGTATTGCTTAGAATTGTTCACGTTCGCCAAAACCTCCATAATCTTGATTTACTATTTAACTCAAGGTTGTGGAATAGAGGAAGTAGGAGTGTTTTACATTACAAGCTCAAACTCCTCAGCAGATTGCTTCGTTGCACAAACATCAAAATTTGCTAGGTACCTTCACAGATAATCACTCTAAAATTAACTTAACGCTACCTCGGCTTTCTATACCTCCGTAAATTCACTTAAACCTTGGATTTTTTTGCTGTCACCGCGACTTACTTATGTGAATGTACTGTAAGAAGCTAGTGGCGTTGCTTACTCTAACCATTCGTGCAACGCTTTTGTGTAGCACAACTTACGTTAATCTCTCACGGTCGTAAGTTGGTCGGTTAGCCTAGCCACTTTGTTCTTTATTCTAACGATTAGGTTGCGGCTGGGCATAATTTTTTTGAATAGCGCTTTTTCAAAATCTCGATCTACGACTGTAAACTCGTTAAATTTGATAGGAAATTTAAAAGGGGACTTATCAATATCTGGGAAGCCTAAATTATTTGATTTCGTATGTGTTGCATCCTTATGCCCAAAGCCTTTATTTACAACTAAATTTACCGAGGGAATAACAGTTAACCCGGACTGGCTCATTCTAGCAAAATACCATTGATAATCCCAGACTGTAGGTCTTTGTTTCTGATAGACACTTTCAAATATTTCCTCTCTTTTTTTGTATTGCTCATCATCAGCCATTACATCTCTAATCCTAGTTCTAACCTCTGGGTTTTCCCACATTTTGATATCATAATCAAAGTACTGCCATGCCCTTCTCCAAGAAGCCCATCCCCAAACGCTACCGTGATAAGAGAAGTGATAACTCTGAATATTTGATTTCCATTCCCCCAACACATTAGTTCCACCAACTGCCATAACACGCTTATCATCTCGATATTTTTCTAGCATTTCATCGCAGAATCTAAAAAAATCTGGATGAGGCAAGCAGTCATCCTCAAAAATAATAGCTTCTTCTACATTCTCAAATACCCAAGTAATTCCTGTAGCAGGACGACGCCCGCAGCCTATGTTTATGTCTGAATAGTTCTTTAAAACTTCGCAGTCCCAATCAACACGTTCAATAATTGCCCGCGTCGCCGCGCACTTTGCGGCATCATCTGGTTTATCTGCACGGGGGCCATCGGCAACCACTAAAAGCTTAGGGGGCTTTGCCCGACGTATTGCCTCAAAGACCTTCTCAGTAGTATCGGGTCTGTTGAAAATGATTAAGGCTACAGGGGTTCTCAATTGCCAATCCGCCATTTTTTTAATTCTCCACTATTTGATTCAGGGTACTTTTGATAAGCTTATGGAAAAGGCACCCTCAGACAAGACATAAAATTAGGCATTATAAGCATGCAAGCCTAGTTTTACTTGAATTAGAAGCTCTAAGCTGAGTATATTATAATCCTCCTAATCAAAGGTGTATTTTATTTTATCTAATAAAGGCCAATATTCTTCTTGCTTTATATAGTCTTTATAAACCCTTTAATTTTTTAATTAAAATTTTAAATACATCAATCATAAATAGGGCTTTAGTTTGTTGAATAAATATTTTCCTAGTTTTTGGATAAAATGCACCAGCACCATATGCAGCAAAGAATTGGGCAATAACAGTTGCAATGCCTGCCCCTAGTCCGCCATAACTAGGTATTAGCAATAAATTTAACACTACATTTATCAATGCGCCGATCGCTGTAGTTACAGCCGAAAACTTCATAAATCCTTCTGTTATCAACCACGGAACTCTTGCCAAACCCAAAGATACAAACAAACCCGCCCAAACAAGAACTTCTAAAACTGGTGCGGCTTCAATATACTTTTTGCCAGCTACTATCATAATTATTTGGCTGGAAAAAATAGTTATAGGTATGGCAACGGCGTAGGATAGCAACACCACTAAATTAAAAAGTGTCTGTATTCTTTCGTAATATATTTTTTCTCCCGCTGCTTTAGCTTTCACAATTGATGGCGTAACGGAATTAACAATCGCTGTTGGGACAAAATA
Source organism: Microcoleus sp. FACHB-831 (assembly GCF_014695585.1). Taxonomy (NCBI): domain Bacteria; kingdom Bacillati; phylum Cyanobacteriota; class Cyanophyceae; order Oscillatoriales; family Microcoleaceae; genus Microcoleus; species Microcoleus sp. FACHB-831. The sequence goes on from NZ_JACJON010000061.1 coordinate 166,090, forward strand.
CCACATCTCTGATGGTTTAACTGCTGCTGCATAAAGTCCCACAGCTTCAGCGTTTTTCATCTGCTGCAACATGATCTGATCTATACGCATATAAATCATAATGACCATGCCTGATAAGATAAGAGGCCAGCTTTCCTTGACTAATGCTTTCCCACGTTCAACGCTGCCCGTCCACAATTTTATAGAGTTCCCGTTCTTTTGATAGACTAGGACGAGCCCTATTGCAATCAAAACATTTTCAGCAAACATTGCCCAAGCAAAGGCAACGAGGGGAAATCGCATTTGAATAAAGGCGATTCTGACGATGCTGATTACCAAAACTGCTGCTGTTCTAGCCCAAACGGTATATTTGGCTTGTACTTGGGATTGGAACCAGAAATCAACTGTTTCAAAAGATTGAAATATAGTTGCCGCTGCTACAATTGCTACCAACCAACGTGTAATGTCGCTATCAGGGCTTTTTATTAACGTAATTGCTACTATAGATAACACTAAGGTTAGTACAGCACCAATTACCTTGAGGACGAAGGCAGTACCCAGTATTTCGTTCTTGACCGAGGGTGAGCGAGTGAGATCGCGCACCACAATGTTATCCAAACCCAATTTAGCAATTGGGCCAAATAGTCCTGCCCAAGCCAGCGATACGTTGTAAAGTCCGAATTGATATGGTGCTAGATAATCAGCAACCAAACGCCCTACCAACAGACCTATAAACAGGCGTAGAATTTGATCGCCAGACAGCCAGATTGTGTTACCAATAACCTTACGCAGACCAGGAGTAATTTTTTGACTGACCGCCGCGAGCTTGTCTAGCATCAGAAGTTTTTAAAGGTTTACAAAAAGCTAATTGTGAGAACAGGTTAAGCGATCGCAACTGGCCTGAGCCAAGCGGCACTACTCAGTATATTATTACCCAGCTCTAGCGACCCCTCCCTCCTCGTAGTAAACAGGTTTTTGGAATCTGCTATGTTCGCTCAAGCTACTCACACTAGCGTCCATGTTCACTCGAGTTGTTATAATCACAAACCACATCCAATGACCAGTCATACCATGCAGCCCTGTTTCCGTAAGGTTCGTCATAACGATATACGTCAACAGCAAAAGTGGCAGTCCTGCTTCAGTTCCTTGACTACGACCCAAATACAAAACTCCCTTAGCAATGCTGCTAAAAAAGGAAAAGAGATATAATGCTAACCCCAACCACCCTAAGTCTAGAGCAAGATCTAAAAAGCCATTGTGAGCATGGGGCGGCACAAACTGGGTCTTTGCCACTATGATCGACCCACCCGGATCAAATTCTTTTCCTCGCCAGGGTTGCCAAAAGCCATTCATTCCAAACCCCAGCAACGGTTCGCTGTTAATCTTATCTATTACCAGTGGCCAAAAATCTGTACGTCCGGTAATCGTCATATCCTTATTGAGAGTATCTACAACAATAAACTCCAAATTGTCTGTTATCAAAATACTCAAGCAAACGCTTACTATTATGAAAAGCAGTACAGAAACAAAAGCCCACTGTGGTTTCAATTTTTTTACAAAACCTAGGTAGCCCCACAAGCTGAACAATACTACCGTTAAAACTTTACTTGCTCCACTACCACCTTTATTTAGTGCATAAAATGCCAAAATAACTACAACTATAGACCAACGACGTTGTTTAGGATTATTAATGGCATTCAATAACCAAACTACTGCACTTAGAGCCATATAAAATGAAAACTGATTTTTATGGCCTAGTATACCCATCCAGCCTGCTGGGTGTACTCCAATAGAGGGTTGAAATGTAGCGTAATATATACTTAATACAACTGTAAACAACGTTAGCCATCGCAAAATTTTATATATTTGTTCCCAATAAAATTCTTTGCCAATATAAATAAAATAAAAGCTCCATATTAATACAACTATACTTGTTCTAAAAGTGTACCCTGGTGTTTGTGACCAAAAACCCGATAAACCCATTAATAAAAAGAAAGTACAAAAAAACGGATCTTGAGTAATAAGTACTGCAATAACATTTAAAAAGTTTTTTAATGTATAGCGAAGTCTTGAAGATAAAAGAATCAGTCCAGCAATATAAAAAGCTAGCAGTCCAATAATAGTTGGAGGAGTGGTATCAAGGTTATATAAATTTATAGGATTTATCTTATTAAAAGGCATTATTGTCACTCCTGTTGCACCAGTTATCGGGAACATAAGTATGCCCAGATAAATTTTCTCGGAAATCGCAGCCCATTTAGGGCTGCGACCTAAGAAGTTAAATAACAACATAAAAATAATTATCCCAAGAGCTAGTATAAGGAGGATAATTAAAGGGCTGCTGACAAGTAATTCTTTCATAACTTTATGGAATATTTATGCTAATTTCATCTAATCTGTGCCGCGTTCAACAAAAGTTTGTATAATATTTAACTGATAAAGAAGCAGGCAGGGGCAACAAATTGGAAGTGACTTTTTGCACAAAAACAAGGTTTGTTGTAAACAGGATAAATTACAGACCCATTGACGACTGGAAGTGAATATAAACGCATTTTCTTGGCAAAACAAGCTGATGTGAGCGTTTAAACACTGGTGATAGCTACTGGTATTTAAATTCTCTGCAAATCATCTGTGCATCCCTGCGGTTGGGACATTACCCAATAAATGCACTCAAAATGAGGACTACGCATTTGTTGCTGGAGCGATCGCTACCCAGCGAGTAACCCAAGGAAAATAGTACGGCTGTTCTGCCAAGGTAGTTGAGGTCTGGTTTGCCCGGTAGAAGGTTAGCGATCGCTTCCATATAGGCTAACTCATACAATTGTCAAAATATCCCTTGTAGAAGCGAGCAGTTGCGCGAACACCTTGTCAAGATATAGATTGTTCCCTAAGACCGTTCCTAAAACTATAACTGAATACTTGAAGGTTAACAAGCCAAGCTCAATCAGCTCCCGGTCGGTTGTCTACTTGTAGCCCCGTCCCACAAATTTCCCTAGGAGTCTCACCCCTAAAAGGAAACGTTTACTTACAAATCTTCCATGAAATGCCGAATATCGGCTTCGGCTAAGACTGGCAAATGATGAACAGCAGCCTTAAGCTAATAAAATTTATGCCCCGAGGGTCAGCAAACCTTAAGTACTAGCTTCGACACGTCCTACAATCAGCGACTATAATCACGAAGAAGTAACTTTAGAACAGATGCCTACTATTTTTCACCAGAAGAGAAAAGGCTATAGGTTTTGCCAGTTGACCTCCGCATCGAGGAAATCGTTTAGGCAAGAACCTCAGTCTTGCCATGTTTGGGAGCCATACAGTGCCGATGATTGGCAATCTCTGCATCCAGCGAGTACACATCCTTCTACGCCAGCTTTTTTCAGGTATTGAAACACTAGCTCAAACGTTGGCAGTGTAACGCTAGAAGCTCGCTTAGACTTCTAAATCAACCACACTAGCAAAGTTACTTTCACCTCCAGGCAGTCCTAACTATAGGAAAATTTTAACTTTTACCACTGACACATAATCCAAAGAAAACCTGATGTTATTCAATAGCTCAACTTTCTTAGTTTTCGTTTTGCTTACCTTCTTGATTTATTACAATCCCAAATTGCGGACAATACAAGTTCCCATTTTGGTTGTTGCTAGTTTTATATTTTATGCTTGGAGTTCACCAGCGCTGCTGATTCTCCTAGTAATATCAATTCTTATCAATGCAGTGGTTAGCTTCAAGGTTGCTAATGCCTCCTATCGTGAAAAATTAGTATGGGCTTTAGGGGGAGTAGCAGTAAACTTATTGATCCTCAGCCTGTTTAAATATGGAGCTTTATTAACGAATTTTTTCGTTGATACGTTCCAGGCTTCTAATAAACCTGAAGCAGGAATTGTATACTTACTTTTACATTTGCCTCTTCCAGTAGGTATCTCATTTTATACATTTGAGGGCATTAGCCTTTTAGTTGATGTTCTTCGTCAACCAACTAAAGGAGCGGAAGATGCTTCTAGCACTCAAACATCTTATGTTGATGGAAACCTGACTAACCACATAATAAATACTTCTTTTTTTGTTGCTTTCTTTCCTCATTTAATTGCAGGACCAATTTTAAAAGCTAAAAGCTTTTATCCCCAAATTGGGATCAAATACTTTAGGGATATTCCTTGGAATTTTGTTTTCCGAACTGTGGTAGTGGGATATTTTTTGAAAATGGTAATAGCCGATAATTTAAAAGATTACACCTACTGGATTACCTATCCGTACTACCAAGGGTTGGGAACCGTTACAAATTTAGTATTGCTTTTCGGCTACTCTATGCAGATATTTGCCGATTTTGCAGGATATTCTCTGATTGCTATAGGAGTTGCCGCTGCTTTTGGCTACCAACTACCAGACAACTTTAACTTTCCCTATATTTCTTGCTCTATTGCGGAATTTTGGAGACGCTGGCACATATCATTATCAACTTGGTTGAGAGATTATCTATATTTCCCTTTAGGGGGGAATAGAAAGGGGAAAGCTAGAACATATATAAACCTAATGATAGTTATGACCCTTGGCGGACTATGGCATGGAGCCGCTTGGAGCTATGCAGTATGGGGAATTTTTCATGGCGTTGGATTAGCAATAGAACGCTTTCTCGGCCTAGAAAAATCAAACGAGCAAACTTCTCCATCAATCCCTATCTGGAAGCAGTTCTTCTTTGATTTAATCAAGGTTATTTTTGTATTCTGCTTTGTCTCACTAGGATGGCTTTTGTTTAAACTACCTAATTTTGGCGAAGCTATGGATTTTTTAGCTACTCTAGTTAGAAACGTTAAAGTAGCACCAGGACTGACTTACATTGTTCCTGTATTGATTTTTTCTTTACCAGTAGTAGTTTATCACATACCTCATTTTCCAACGTTCCGGAACCGTCAAACAGAGGATTTGGCTAAACCAAAAAGTTTGCTATGGAGTGTTGGTAAAGATATAGCACTAGGTATCATGCTGGTACTCTTATTCCTGAATAGCGGTAGTTCTCAAGAATTTATTTACTTCCAATTCTAGTTATATGCCTTCTAATTTATTCAAGTCTAAGTTTCGTCCTTTCTTTGTTCCGGTATTGACCTGCATATTTTTGCTAGGTTTGTATCAAGTTTCAATTTGGGGTGGACTGCTACCACCTAGTAATGGAGTTACCCAATTTGAATCTAATGTAATTAAAGCTCAAAGGTACGTTTACCAGAACCAGCCAGATTCGATGGTGCTAGTAGGCAGTTCACTCACCGATAACATTAAGCCTGAGGATATTGGTTCTAATGTAACCAACTTAGCAATGGCCGGAGGTGCTAGCCAAACTGGTTTGGAGGTAATTAAAAAGAAGCCTGTCAAGCCATCAACTTTGCTGGTTGAACTTAATTATACTATTGATAGAAAAGTAGATGCTAAATTGGTAGATTCTTTATACGATCCATTTTTCTACTTGACTCGTCTTGCTTTTCCAATGTTTAGAGATGAATACCGACCAGTCAGCGTTCTAGTTTATTATCTAAAAAATAGGTCTAAACAGCAGGACAAAGATAAAATAAATAATCCAGAGTTGACACAAAAAGAAATAGGACGGTTAGTAGAAGAAGGCAATAAGCCTTTATCGGATAAACGAGAGAAGGCAATAAGGTCGGAAGCTGAGTACATTAAGAATCAGCTTGCAGAACTTAAGCAGCAAGGTTGGCGAGTTGTTCTATTTGATGTACCAGGCGAAGAGCGCGTACAGAATACTAAGATGTACCAGCAGTCGCGATCGCTTATGCGATCGCTTTTCCCTAAAGATTCTTTTGAGTGGTTACCGGAACCCCCATCGAAAAACTGGACAACTTCAGATGGCGTTCACTTAGTTCGTTCAGATGTTGAAGAATATGCGTTGTTTTTACGAGAGCAGCTATTGAAAAAAAATTCTTGATTACATCAACATTTTCCGGAGAACTTAGGGGAATTTAAGGCTATATCCGCTGTGAGAATTTCAACTGGCGGCAATTCCGGCTTTACCACAAATGCGATCGAATTAATTGCGTTGGGTAAATTTCTCAAGCTCCCTCCGACCTAACAGCGTTTACACACAGTTGGTTCCACCGCTGTTAGTTCTACATCACCAGGTTTATCATCCCTAATACAGATGTATATTTAGGCTGTTATTGGTAGTCATTGGCAGCATAGTGGTGAAAGCACCGCTAGAATAGTAAAACTATTACAAATAAACCTATGAAATTACTATACGCAGGAAAATAAAAGTTATATATGGGATTAGTTATACTAACAGGTGCATTGGAAAAATATTCATGTTTGGTAGTTACAAATTACTCAAAATGTCAGACAGTGCAGGTTTGAGTGGCTGATAAGCATTCTGTAGTAGAGTAGAATGTAAAGGGTGCGACGCTAGAATTGTCAATGAATATGCCTAAAGTATTGCTTAAAAGATCAGTTCTAGTGCATTTTATTTCCGGATCAGCTCTGCAAGCGCCTTTTGATATGCAAAAGACGGCATACTGTTTCCACCCCGCAAGGGTTCGTCATTGACTAGGTTTAGCAGAAGATTTTGATACTTGGGAGAATTTTTATCAGAATCTACAACAGCATGATATCTGTAAGTTTTTCTAAACTAATAACCAAGCCAGTTGCAGGTGTAACCGCCTTGGCTTTAATTGTTGCTTCTTGTCCAATGCCAGTAATGGCGCAGGCGCCTAGAGGCACTCGTCTTTCTCCTTCCCGCACCATCAACAGTGGGCCGCTAAGAACGGCTTACACATTAGGCGGAGGAGATATCATTCGCATCAATATTTTTGACGTACCCCAGTACAGCGGAGATTCTCAGATTCCAGCGGATGGGGTGCTAAACGTGCCTTTGGTGGGTAGCGTTCCCGTACAGGGGCTGACATTGACACAAGCGGCTGATAGGCTGTCGTCTGCATATGCTCGCTTCCTCAAGCGCCCCATTGTTACCGTAACTCTTGTAGCTCCTCGCCCTCTCAATGTTTTTATTGCAGGCGAGGTAAATCGTCCGGGTTCCTACGCAATACCTCTGGTACCAGGAGCAGGTAATATTCCTGGAGTTCAGTATCCCACCGTGACGCAGGCAATTACCTTAGCTAGGGGAATTACACTCACAGCTGATATTAGTCGAGTTGAGCTTCGGCGCCCCCAAAGAGGAGCGCCCGATCAAGTCATCGTTCTAGATTTCCGAGAACTAATACAAACTGGTGGCAGGGGTGATTATTTAACGTTGCGCGATGGAGACAGAATTTTTGTACCCACAACCACTATCGTAAACCTGCCCCAAACACGGGAAATAGCCAGTGCCAACTTTGGCACAGACCCATCTCGACCCGTCAATGTTGCAGTTGTAGGCGAAGTTCTCCGTCCTGGAAGCTACAATTTAATCCAAAGAGGAGGGCCGTCAGACCTTAATATTAGGCCACCAAGCTTGACCATAGCCATTCAACAGGCTGGAGGACTTAAGCCACTGGCAGATCTGCGGCGGGTTCAGATACGGCGTTTGACAAAAGCAGGGCCGGAACAACTTATTAGTATCAACCTTTGGCAATTATTGCAGGCAGGCGATATTAATCAAGATGCAATATTGCAAGAAGGAGATACGATTATCGTCCCCACTGCAACGGCACTAAATCCCGCAGAGTCCAATCAATTATCTATGGCAAATCTTTCTCCTGAAACAATTCAAATTAGTGTGGTAGGAGAAGTTGAAACCCCTGGGACGTTGAAGCTTCCAACCAATACTACTTTGAATCAAGCTCTGCTTTCAGCTGGGGGATTCAGACGTAGTAGGGCAAAAAGGGATGCTGTCGGGCTGATTCGCCTTAATCCAGACGGTAGCGTATCGAAACGCAGCATTAATATTGACTTAGCCCAAGGGATGAATGAGCAAACCAATCCGATGCTCCGCAATAATGACATTGTTGTAATAAGTCGTTCAGGAATTGCCCGTGCTGCTGATACCCTGACTACCGTGTTAGAACCGGCGGGTGCAGGTCTGGCACTCTTGAGCATCCCTGACAGGATTTTTGGTTTGCTTAACAACTTGGGAATTATCAGGTTGAGAAACGATAACAATGACTGAGGAAACCCATACTACGCTCCGTAAGAATGATAGCGGTGTAAAAAGCCGCTCAGACATTAACTATGCGGTAGACACTCTGACTACAGTATTAGAAGCGGCTGCTTTAGGTATGAGAATCTTCAGCATTCGTGGCAAAAGTCGTAGCTTGCTTAACAACTTGAGGATTATTAAGTTGAGGCAGGAAATTAGGATTTGTTCTCTAGTGCGTCAATAAAAAAGTATGGATACTGAACACGATTACCAGTCCTATTCAACTAAGCGAAATGGCAAGCCGACTAATCAGCCGATGCCTCAAATGTACGCTGCTGGAGCCGACAGCGGAGATGGCGTGACGTTGGATATGGCTTGGCTGTTTGCAGTGGCGCGACGCCGATTCTTTGTGATGGCGGGAGTAGCGATCGCGCTGGGTGCGATCAGTGGAGGCTTGATAGTCTGGAATTCAAAAAAAATTATTCCAGTATATGAAGGCTACTTTCGGGTTTTAGTTGAGCCTGTCACTGCTGAAGGTCGGTTGGCTAAACTCTCATTGCTTGCTCAAACTGGAAGTTCAACAGGCGTTACAGACGTTTCCAAGTTAAGCGTAGCCGACTCCGATTTGGTAGATTACGAAACTCAAATTCGGGTTTTAAGAAGTCCCAAACTAATGGAGCCGCTGATCGATCAGTTGAGGAGCGCGTATCCAGACATTAATAGCTATAACTCCCTGTTGACTAAGCTAGCCATTAGCCGCGTCACTTATGAAAAAGATGGGAAACAAGGCGGAACTAAGATTTTAGAAGTCCGTTACCAAGATAAAGATACGAAAAAAATCAAGTTTGTATTGGGAAGGCTTAGAGATGCGTATCTCACGTACAGTCTTCAAGAGCGCCTGACAAGCTTGAATCGAGGAATTAAGTTTATTGATGAACAACTCCCCGAGCTACAGCAGCGAGTTGACACACTACAAAGGCAACTCCAAAAACTTCGGGAGCAGTACAGTTTGAGCGATCCGGAATCTACCGGAAGATTTCTGACGGATACCGCTCAGTCCCTTGAAACACAGCGAATAGGCGTTCAAAGCGAACTGGCTCAGTCAAGAACGCAATACATAAATCTGCAAAAACAGTTGAAACAAGGAAGTTCTCTATCTGTTATATCTAAAGATTCTAAGGCCTACGAAACCATAGTAGGGCAGCTCCAAAAGATAGAAACTGACATTGCCACAGAATCCGCTCAATTTCGTGAAGATAGCCCGCCTATGCAGGCTTTAAGAGAAAAACGGGAAAATTTGCGGAATCTGCTAGCTAGACAAGCTCAAGGGATTCTGGAAAATGTGGGCGGGCAAGTCAAAGAACTAGAGGCTCGCGCTAAAATCATTGACGAAAAGCAGCAAATTAATAATCGGCAACGTAATGAATTTCCTACCGTTTTACGCCGATATAGCGATTTACAGCAGGACTTACAAATAGCAACAGATAGCCTCAAGGTCTTTTTAGCAAAACGAGTAGCTTTGAAGCTAGATGCTGCTCAAAGGGAAACTCCGTGGGAAGAAATTGCTCCACCCGCAATAGTGCTGGATGAATTTGGGCAACCCATGCCAGCTTCAGTTAAACAAACCAGTCGCCAGTTGGCTATTGCATTGATCTTGAGCATACTGGTGGGCATAGGAAGTGGTTTTCTGGCAGAGGTTCTCCACACAGTATTCCACACTCCTGAAGAAGTTAAAGGTGCTACGAAACTGCCACTGCTAGGAGTGATTCCTTACGCCAAGCAACTCAAGAAACTATCTAGGAGAACCAAGAAACTACCTGCTGTAGTAGAGAAAGGCAGTTTAACTGACAAAGGTGGTATTGTTTTGCCTGCAAAGGGCAACAAGAGAGGTAGTGATTGGGCTTCTCCGTTTTTTGAAGCTTTCCGTTCTCTTTATACGAATATCCGTTTGCTCAGTGCTGGTACGCCTATTCACTCTTTGGCAATTAGCTCCGCTGTACCTGGAGATGGGAAGTCTACAACTGCGACCTACCTAGCACAGACCGCAGCTGCAATCGGGCAGCGAGTATTATTGGTGGATGCGGATTTGCGTCGTCCGACTCAACATACTCGGTTGGGCTTACCAAATGTACAAGGGCTTACGGAGGTAATTACCACAGACTTGAGCCTTAATGATGCCATCCAGCGATCGCCCGATGACGACAACCTGTTTGTGTTGACCGCAGGCCAAACCCCGTTAGACCCTATTAAGCTGCTTTCATCTGAAAAAATGCAGTATTTAATGGAGCAATTTCAAGCCTTTTTCGACTTAGTTATCTACGACACCCCACCGCTTATCGGGATTTCTGATACCAACCTCATAGCTGCCCAGACCGATGGGATTATACTCGTTGTGGGGCTTGAGAAGACAGACCGCGACATGCTAAAGAAATCCTTAGACGGATTAAGAATCTCCGGTGCGTCCGTCTTGGGTGTGGTTGCCAATGGCATTAAAGGGTACGCTCCCAATACCTATGCTACTTATCAGCGGTACTATCGCACTAATCGACAGTTGGCTGAAAATCCACACGTCTAAAGGCGTCTGATTGTAGGAAAAAGCCAGCTTTGCTTCTGAAGGCTTTTGTCCTCAATAGTTAGCTCGTTCTTCTCTAAACGCTCAAGAACATTACAGGGTGGTGCTTCCGACGAGGATGGCTCCCTGAAAAAAGTTCTCTGAGCGTTTTTTTGTTATATATGCTGTGGAAATTTATAAGCGATCGCGCTTCCCATACTCCGCCCTAGTTACTTCTGTAATATCAAGTTGGCTTAATACTTATTTATCAATGTTCTCCTCAGATGCCCTGAATGCCCTCCCTTAACTGGCTGCTCTGTTCTCCCAAGCTCTCTGGCGATCGCACTGGGTATCTGCTTTGATATCCGCTGAACCATCCTTCGTAAAGGTACTAGCCATCTTTGAACGATCGCCGTATATCAAGTTTCCCAAATTTTAGTCTATTGATAGTACCCAAAACTCTGGCAGGGCTAAGGGATATTACTTAGAAATAGTCTTTAATAAAAAATAACTATTTTTCAAACCGTATTATTACTAATAAATAAATTCTCTTTTGACAGGTTAAATAAAACTATATTGTCAAGACAAATTGAAGCTGATAAAAGCTTTACATAATTGTCTGACGGTGTAAAGACTTAGCAAAGAGGTGCCAAAAGCTTGTGTTCGCAAATGCTTTTAAGTTAAAACAAAAGAAGTAACCCCAAATTGTCGCGAACGGTACAGGTAGCCTTGTTAACTCAAAGTGCCCACCGCAGCCTAAAAAGACTATCCATAAATAAAAATACTTCCCAACTAAACCTTTATCTTAAGGAAAATCTCATGAGCTTCCGCCGCAACTTCATCACCGCCGCCGCTGCAACTGCTATCCTCACCCTGGTTTCTGCACCAGCAAAAGCTTTCACCCTGGGTACTGATAGCATCCTCAAGTTTGATAAAGCTACCACACTTGATTTTGGTTTCGTGGAATCGCACGGTGATTACAAATCGGTATTTGGTGTGCAGGAATTAAATACAGATGGAAGCCTTGGAACCTTCTATTCTCTGTTTTCGGAAACGCAAATTGCAGATCCAGGTTCTGGAATAAATAACGATTTCTTAGGAACCTGCGGTACGGCAACCTCGGCTGTTGCAAATTGCTCTGCAAAATTTGATTTTCAGGTTGGTAAAGATTACACTTTTGCTCTCCAAAGCAAGGGGTGGGACAGCCCTGTTCCCGTCTACTTGGCAACCAGTATGAATATAGGTAGATCTTACCCTTACACACCTGCATTTAAATATGGAGAACAGGTTAAGGTTGATAGCCTGCCGATAAACACCTGGGAGCTGAGATGGGAAGACAAACCTTATGATTTTGCATCCTTACCCAGCACCGACGGCAGAAGAGAATTAATCGACTACAACGACTTCATTGTGACTGTCTCAGCCCGAGATACTGCAAGCGTTCCTGAACCAGCTAGCCTTTCTGGTCTAGGATTGATTGCTGGGGTTCTCGCTATGTTTCGCCGTCGCAAAGCTGTTTAGGTTTCGCAAAATTAACGCGAATGCAACTTACAGCGAGAAACATCTCATTTTGTTTCACAGCCCCGTAACAGCAAGGCGATCGCACGATAGGTCGTGGGGCCGATTCTAGCAAAGGAAATGGACAACAACGCTAGCTAAAAATCGCTCTAGAGAGGGTTTAGTTCTCAATATGTTCCCCATGCTGTCCCTTCTCGTGCGCTACTAATATATAATTCTGTGGCTTTTGTTAATATGCTGCCGCTTCTTAAAAGTAGGCAGTTTTTTTTATTAAAGTTTCTAGAAGCGAGATTTATGCAATAGGAAGCGGTTACACTCTCTATTGCAGGCAGATAGTGGTTTTTGGGTAAGTTGTGATAGTTAAGTCTTGCTTCCAATGGGGCTGAATTCTATGAAAGCCAAATTACGATTTTTAATTGTTGCCATATTGGTATTGGGTATATTTTTTCGATTTTTAAATATCGACAAAAAAATATACTGGTTCGATGAGACTTTTACCTCCTTCCGGATTGCTGGCTACACAGAGACAGAAGCAATCGCGCAACTTTCAGAACAAAAGGTAATTGGCATCGAAGATTTACAAAAGTATCAGCGGCTAAATCCCTCCAAAACAGTTGTCGATACAATAAAAGGTTTGGCACTAGAAGAACCTCAATTGCCGCCGCTTTATTTTGTGCTGACACGATTCTGGGTGCAGATGTGGGGTAGTACTCCTACAGTAACGAGAAGTTTTTCTGCCCTAATTAGTTTATTAGCGTTCCCTTGCCTCTACTGGCTATGCCGAGAATTATTTGAACCGCCCTTGGTCGCATGGGTAGCGATCGCTATAGTAGCAGTATCACCATTCCACATACTGTATGCTCAGGAAGCTCGGCCATATAGTTTGTGGATTGTTACCATCTTGCTATCAAGCGCGTCGCTTTTACGAGCAATGCGATTAAAAACTCGAGGTAATTGGACTCTCTACGCGATAACCACAGCACTAGGACTGTATACTCATCTATTTTCGGGATTGGTAGTAATAGCACACGCAATTTATCTAGTGGCTACCGCTGGCTTCCGTTTTACTAAAGATGTAGCGAATTTCCTTATCGCTTCTTTTGCCGCAATTTTAACTTTTTCACCTTGGGTTGTACTTTTTCTTATTAACTTACGCAGTGCTGCTAGTACAACTAGCTGGCAATCTGAACGATTAAGAGAACCAATATTATCTAAACTTGTAGCATTAGCTGCTAGCTTTAGCCGTACATATATTGATTTTGGCTTTAACTCTTCTACAAGAGTTATATATTTAATACCTCTTGCTCCTGCTATTTTAATACTTTTTAGTATACTGGCATACTCAATTTATTTCTTGTGTCGTCATACTAGGAAAGAGGTTTGGTTATTTATTTTGAGCTTGATGTGTGTTAATGCTATAACCCTAATATTACCAGATTTAATTTTAGGAGGAAATCGCTCGGCTCATAGTCGATATTTGCTACCTTGGCATTTAGGTAATCAGTTAGCTCTTTCTTACTTAATAGCTACTCAAATAACCACGCCATTTGTTAAAGTATGGCGACAAAAATTCTGGCAAATAATCGCGATCGCGCTGCTTTCGGTAGGCATTATCTCTTGCGCGATCTCTGCCTCGGCAGAGGCTTGGTGGTCTAAGGGTCTCAACGACAGCAATCGGCCAGTCGCTAACATAATCAATACAACTAGCCGCCCGCTCGTACTCAGCGAACTTTCTCGTTATCCTCTATTTAATCTAATCTCTGTAAGCCATATACTCGACTCAAAAGTAAAGTTTTTGATAGTTAAGCCAACAGTCCCCATTATTCCTGATGGGTTCAGCGATGTGTTTGTATATGTAACTTCAAAATCTCTATTACGGCGTAAACTTGCAGAATCTCCAGACTATAAAATAGAACCTGTTTACAAGGATGAAAATCAAGATGAAACTTGGCTCTGGAAACTAGAAAAAATTTAAAAACTTAAGAACCGCGACAATAAGCAATTGGCCAGTGAAAATTGCTTATTAGCTTCAACCATCACCTATCAGTCATCACCACTCCAGGCTGAGCCAATGGCAATTGCACTTAATACAGGCAATCGGGAACAATTACAGTAGAATTGGTTCTACAAAATCACCCTTGCTGCACTAAAACCGTAGAACCTTAAATCATGAATTTAAAGCTTGACTGGTATTCGCGGCGAGCATTCCAGAGTATTGCTCAAAGAGCGCCGATGCTAGCACAGCGCTGCTTATGGTGGAGTGGGCTGCTCGTCCTCTCTTGTAGCGCAAGTATATTGCCTGCGTCTGCTGCTGAACGCCTTACATTAAAAATAGGGCCGTTTGAGCAGTCGATAAGCGTAGAAGATTTAGAGAAATTTGCCAAAACAGGCGAGTTGGCAGGCGGTCTAAAACCCTACGCCTCATTGCTCACCCCACAAGTGCAGCAATTGTTGACCCGACGCCTGCAACTAGACCCAAAATTAGCAGATAAATTCGTCGATGACCTGCTGCGATCGCCTTCCGGAAATGATTTAATCGATAAAATCCGCACGGCAATCCCCAATAGTAGCATTGAACAAGTGAGAGGAGCGCTAGCTCTGGCAGTACGTGGGGGTAACGGCTTGAGCGCCATTAGTTTCTTGCGGGCTTATCCAGGGGAAAATATTACCCTAGATGCCAGTTCGGCGCTGGGTATGGCTCTCGAATTTAATCCTTCCTACTTGAAAAGCCAAGCCCTCGGCCCCTTGCTAGAGCGGGAACTAAATGTTGAGGGAGCCGCATTCAACGCACCCTTTGACGCCGCTGCGCCTGGGGAACAGAAAGTGCAAGAGCAGACGCTCACCTTGCAAGACAAACAACGCGATCGCGCCATTCCCGTAAACATTTACTGGGCAGAAAATACAAACGGCCCCCTCGTCGTCTTGTCTCACGGCTTTGCTGCCGACCGCAATTTCTTAGACTACTTAGCTCGTCACCTAGCTTCTCACGGTCTTACCGTCGCCGCCCTAGATCATCCGGGTAGTAATGCTACCTGGATTTACAGCGGCTCCATTGGCACCGACCCTAGCAGCTTGCTAGCACCATCAGAGTTTGTAGACCGACCCAAAGATGTCAGCTTTTTGCTAGACGAGCTGGCTAAAATGAATCAGCAGCCAGGGGTGCTACAGGGTAAATTAAATACCCAGCAAGTCACCGCCCTCGGTCACTCTTTAGGCGGCTACACAGTCTTAGCTTTGGCTGGGGGAGAGCTAAATATAGAGGATGTGCGACAGTTTTGCAAACAGCGCAATCCCCTTTCTAAACTTGGGGGAGACTGGTTGCAGTGTGCAGCAGCAGGCTTAAAAGACTCGCGATCGCAACTGCGGGATCGACGGGTAGTGCAAGCGATCGCTCTCAACCCTTTAATCGGTCAACTGTTTGGCAAAAATGGTCTGAGCCAAATCAGTACCTCAACATTAATCTTGAGTTCAACCGACGATGTTCTGACGCCAGCACTTACCCATCAATTGCGGCCTTTTACTCAGATCAAAGGTTCCAAGTATCTGCTCACCGCCATCGGTGCCACTCACTTAAGCATTAGTAAATTTGCTGCTGGCAGTTCTGGCGAAGCTTTAACTAAAAATACTCTCGTCAACGAGCGCGTAGGCAAAGTAGCCGAACCGCTGCAACAGTTACTCAAAGGTGTTACTCTCGCTTTCATCAAACAAACAACGCCAGAGGCTAAAACTTACCAGCCCTTTTTAACATCCGCCTACGCTCAGTCCCTTTCGACCGAAGAACTGCCTTTGCGTCTAAATGCAGAGCTACCGACGAATGTATCCAGGTGGCTTGATGTCGCCTCAGCTATTAACAATTAGTCCCCAGACCTATCTATAGTGACTTTGATTCCCGGATGGCCGCAAGGACATCCGGGACATTGTTTTACACTAACAATTAGCAGCAATTACTAAAAATATATAATTATGGACCCCATCCTTTCCATCGTTGCCCCCCTCGTTCTGGTTATTATTGGCTCTACTATAGGTTCTGTGAAAGTTATCAATGAGGGCAATCAAGCATTGGTAGAGCGGTTGGGGCGTTATAACCGAAAACTATCTCCTGGCGTTAACTTAGTTGTTCCTTTTGTCGAGAGTATTGTCGTAGAGGACACAACCCGCGAGAAGGTTTTGGCAATTGAACCGCAGCAAGCAATAACTAAAGACAACGTTTCTCTCAGAGCCGATGCGGTTATTTACTGGCAGATTCTAGATTTAGAAAAAGCATATTATGCTGTTGAGGATGTTGAACAAGGCATTCAAAACCTTGTTTTAACCACCCTTCGTTCTGCATTTGGTCAATTAGAACTAGAAGAAACTTATTCTTCTAGAAACAAGATTAATCAGACGCTCTTGCACCAGTTAGATGAGGCTACTGGTTCTTGGGGGGTTAAGGTAACGAGGGTGGAGCTGCGGGACATTACGCCCGCCAAGACGGTGATGGAGTCTCTAGAATTAGAACGGGCCGCTGAGAGTAAGAAACGAGCGGCGATTTTAGAAGCGGAAGGAACCGTGAAGTCTATACAACTGCTTTCGCAAGCTTTAGAGTCGCATCCAAATACTCGCGAAGTATTGCACTTTTTGGTGGCTCAACGCTATGTAGATGCTAGTGAAAAACTGGGTGAAAGCGCCAACTCTAAAGTGGTTTTTATGGACCCCAAAGCTTTGAATGAAGCGATTAACGGTTTGATGTCTAATGAATCTGATGCACCTAACGGTAACAACGGAAATGGCAAAATTTAACAATAAAATTATTACGCGATCGCGTGTTAGGTAAAAATAAAATTTTTGTTCTTACTGTTTCTTTTGGTTTTTGAGTTTTTACTTATTTATTCTAAATATCGCATCGGCGACGCGGCTGACCGCCTGCATTTCTTCGACATCATGTACTCTAAGAATATCTGCCCCTTTGGCGATCGCAGCCGCAGATGCCGCCGCTGTCCCCCAAACTCTAGCTTTTGGATCGGGTTGATTTAAAATGCGCCCGATAAAACTTTTACGCGATGGCCCTACTAATATAGAACAGCCCAAAGTGCGGAACTCATCTAGGCGGCGGAGAATTTCTAAGTTTTGCTCGTAAGTTTTTGCAAATCCGATTCCGGGGTCAATGATAATCTTATCTCTGGCAATACCGGATGCGATCGCTGCCTCAACCCTACGCTCCAAAAACTCATAAATCTCGCCAATTAAATCCTCATAATCAGTAAATTGTTGCATCGTCTGCGGCGTCCCCCGGATGTGCATCAATACAATTGGAACTCCCAATTCTGCTACCCCAGGCAACATATCTGGGTCGAAAGTGCCACTTGAAATATCATTAATAATATCCGCCCCAGCAGCAACAGCCGCTCTTGCCACAGCTACTCGCGTCGTATCTACTGAAATCGGAATTAGGGATTGGGAATTGATAGTCTCTAGTCCGGGGTTTTCCAGTCCCCACCCCCCAACACGTATTGCTTGCACCACTGGTATAACTCGATGCAGTTCTTCTTCTAAGGAAACTTCAGCCGCACCCGGTCGAGTTGATTGACCGCCAACGTCGATAATATCCGCACCAGATGCCATCAGATATTTCGCTTGTGCTAAAGCAGAGGATTGCGTGTTGAACTCTCCTCCATCGCTAAAGCTGTCAGGGGTTACATTTAACACCCCCATTAAATAAGTACGCTGTCCCCAATCAAAAATTTTACCCCGCAATGTTAACGGGGTTGGGTTTACACGAAGAGTTGCCATAACATTTTCACAGTTCATACTTAATTGTTCATCGTTCATTGTTCATAGTCGTCAACAATAGACAATGAGCAATGAACAATGAGCAATAACAGCTAGTTGTAATTTACAATCCTGCCAAAACTTTCAGCCTGCAAACTGGCTCCCCCCACCAAAACCCCATCGATTTCTGGCTGTGCCATAATTTCATCGATATTGTCAGGCTTGACAGAACCGCCGTACTGAATGGATACGTTAGCATTACTCAGCTGGCTGCGAATTAGACCGATTACCCTATTCGCTTCCTTGGTTTCACAGGTGTCCCCAGTGCCGATTGCCCATATGGGTTCGTAGGCGATAACCAACTTTTGCTGGTCAACATCAACAAGGTCTTTTTTTATCTGGTTGGCGATAATCGATTCAGTTTCACCAGCATCTCGTTGTTGCTTCGTTTCCCCTACACAGAGAATGGGAATCAGGCCATACTGCTGAGCAGCCTTCAGCCGCCGATTAACAGTTTCATCTGTTTCGCCAAAGAATTGACGCCGTTCGCTGTGACCAACGATAACGTAGCGCACTCCAATTTCGGTCAGCATGGGGCCAGAGATTTCACCCGTAAAAGCTCCCGACTCTTCCCAGTGGACATTTTGGGCACCCAGTTGCACGCGGCCATTATGCATGCTCTTAGACATGATCGCCAAGGCAGTATAGGGAGTGCAAAGGACAACTTCCCTATCGTCGGGGGTTTCGTCAAGATGGGGCTTAAATTCTTGCAAAAACTCCAGGCTCTCTACCTGGGTTTTGTACATTTTCCAGTTACCAGCAATTACAATTTTTCGCACAGACCTTTAGTCAACTACAAACAAGGAAATAAACTTAAGTTTAAGGCTTTGTGCAGCCCAGTGGGTGCTTATCTACAGTTCAAGCGTGTAGGGCTGGGTTTGGTTATGTTGGTGACAGATAGCAAGTCAAAAATATTCCCCCCGCAGCAGCCCTGGGAACGACGGCACTCATGCAAAAGAAAGAAAAGCGATGTGCTTCAATGCTTTTGGGTAGTGCTTATAGGCAAATTAAATGCCAACAGCTTAATATATCCGGGAAACCTGATTAAGCCCTCCTCTATACCGCCGTTAAACCATAACCAGTAGAGTCAGTAATGCCTAACTTCCCCACTTATCGGGGCAAATTACCCGACTATCTGAATCCGCTAAATTTGCGCCACTATTTACTGCTAGCCTACTGGGTCTTCTTTCGTCCTACGGCGCTCCATTCCTACCTATATCAGGCCGATCCCAAACTTTATCAGCGAGAGGGGGTGGGTAAGATAAGGGGTAGTTTGAGATCTAAAGCTTATCGCAACCTTTATTTGATGCTGGCAGGAGCGATCGCGTCCTTTTTGCTTCTAGTCGGCTTAGTCGGCGCCATATATATCACCAGTACAACCCAGCGCCATACCGCAGGCGTCAATACCATCGCCCTAGCCGGGGAGAATCGAATTATCTCTGCCTCGGCTGATGGCCAAGTAAAAGTTTGGGACTTGCAGCGGGGATCGGCATTACAGACGATGAAAGGCCATAGTGCCTCGGTTAATGCCATAGCAGTAACGCCAGATGGTAAAAAGGCAGTCTCAGCGGGAGCCGATGGCAGGCTTAAAGTCTGGGATCTCGAAAGGGGAAAATCGCTTTCTACTCTTAAAGGTCATTCTCACTGGCTTACAGCAGTAGCGTTGCTACCAGATGGAGAACGGGTAATTTCGGCTTCAGGCGATCGCACTCTCAAAATCTGGAACCTGAAGGGCGGTAAACCACTTTACACGCTCAAAGGCCATACCGATACTGTCAGCGCTATTGCAGTCTTACCAGGAAATAGAGCCATTTCCGGCGGGGCTGACGGACTGCTCAAAATTTGGGACTTGCAGGCTGGGAAGGAATTACGCACCCTCAAGGGTCATACCGGATCTGTGACAGCACTTGCGGTGACACCGGACGGACAACGGGTAGTTTCAGCTTCAGGCGATCGCACGCTTAAAGTTTGGGATTTACAACAAGGAACGGCGCTCCACACCCTCAAAGGCCATGCCAACTTTGTCAAAGATGTCGCCCTCACCCCAGACGGGAAAACAGCTATATCTGCCTCATCTGACGATACTGTTAAAGCCTGGGACATCGAGCGGGGGATTGAATTAAAAACCTTTACAGGTCATAAAGGTTGGGTGAACGCAGTAAGCACGGGCAGCAAGGGACAAAAGGCAATCTCTGCATCATCTGACGGCACAATCAAAGTGTGGGACATCGCTACAGGAACCGAATTACAGACCCTTAAAGGGAATAGCGGTTGGGTGAGGAGCGCGATCGCACTGCCAGACGGTATTCGGGCAATTTCTGCTGATGGCGGTTTATTACCCAAAGTCTGGAACCTAGATTCTGGGCAAGAAATACCCATGAAACAAGCCCAAAGCTTACTTGGGGGAAGCGCGATCGCTTTTAGAATATTCGCCGTTTTAACAGCCCTGTTTGCCCTGTTCGTTGCCACGCTTGTTTTAGCTGTAGGCGTTGCTCTCTTCGGCGTTGCAGGCAGCATCCTCTCAGCGTTAGCACTTGGAATTGCTGGCGGCTGGATCTTCAGCTTTGCAGTTCTTTGGGCCGATCAAGTCCAAGTTAGCCCCTGGTTGAGGGATACCTTCGGTGCTGTGACGTTTGACGTACAGACGATAGTTATCGTGTTTGGTATAGCCGTCGGCGCGATTGTTGGCGTAGCCTTCAGTCTTGCCAGCAGACAAGCCATCGGCGTACTGGCAAGTATTGTCTTCATCGGCATTATTGGCGTAGCCGTTGGCGTAGTAGCGTCTGGCTTCGTAAACACAGGAGAAGCCATCGGGAGAGTGCGCTTGGCTTCTGGCACGAGGCTGGGCTACAGAGTCGGCGTCCTCTTCAACATTCCAGTCGCCATAGGCGCTTTGCGTGCCCTATTCTACCCGCTTGAACTCGGCCTTGCCCTGACGAGTCGCAAAAAAGGACATCCTATAGAATGGGACGAGTTAATTGTCTTACCGCTTCCAGGTACGAGCAAGTACATTGAGCGACGCTTGCAGCGAGATGAACGCGAGGGGCTGCGCTTGGTGGCAGATGTAGCTCGCAACCCGTTTCAACGCGCTGCCGCCCAACGGGCTTTAAAGGCATATTTGCACAAATCCCCCCGACCGCTACAAGTTTTTTATAACTTATTAAGCTGTCCAGAATTTAATAGTTACGTCGTACCGCCGATAAGCAAGCAAGATAGCCAAGGATTCCCCACAATGAAGCACTTATTACTTGGGGAATTGGCGAATAAGTGTGTAGTGTGGGGCAGTTGGGAAAACTTACTAGCAGAGCGGTTAATTTGGAGTTTGACAAATTTTGGACGCGATCGCCGTAAAACTCCGCTAACTAGATTTGCCCGTCTGCTCTACCACTTGGTAGACGAAAAAACAATCGCAGCTGAGAATTTCGATCTGTTCGCGTATCGTCCAATTTATACGAGTTTAACCGACTACCCAGACGGTGTAGAAATTGCTGAATCTTTTGATGCGATGACTACGTTTTTAGTGGGTGTTGAGTTAGGAGCTATCGGTGATGATTTAGCAGCTAAAAGTAAGGAGCTAGCAGTTAAGAGTGAAGAATTAAAAGACGATAATGAGTCGGTTAACAGCGAACAGTTAAAAATTAAGAGCGAAGAATTAAAAGAGGAGAGCGAGGAGTTAAGAGTTAAGAGTGAGTTGATGAAGCACGAGGAATTAAGGGTTAAAGGTGAGGAGTTTAAAGACTCTTCTACTTATAACTCGTCTTCAATTCAGCAGGCTTTAAGGCCATCCGTTCTGACTGCAATCGATCGGCTGGAAAAAATCGCCATACTTGTTTCCACATATCAAGCAGATACCAGTCTAGTTGAGGGGCTTGCTGCACTAGCTAAAGCTAGCGGCGAACTAGACAACATAGACCAGTATGTTAGGGATAACGTAGTGGCTCCAGAACAGGATATTTTACGACGAATCATCAAACAGTGGGAGAGAGCGATCGCTAAAATTTCTGGTGAATTAGCCAGAAAACTTCCTCAGCTTTAGCGTTTTATTATCCAAATCTCTCAACTGTAAATATTACCCAACAGCAAGGCAAATTTTCCAATTGATAAATTTGCCTTGTTGGATAAAACAGGAAGTAAAACTATCAACTCAAAATTTTTGTTTCCTCATTTCTCACTCAGCACTTTTAAAAGTGCATTGTAAGCAGGTTTAGGGCGATAAGACTCATCCAAAATTAGCGGCTTGTCGGGACGGCCAGTAAAACTAACAGCCCAATTATATTTATCAGTAAAGCCCCAAATCACAAAAGCCTTACAGTTTGGAGCTGATACGCATACTTGGAAATTTTCGCCGTAAAGTCGCCCCTGTTCGGCAAATTTTTTTTCTAGGCTTCCTTTGACTTTTGAGTTTTGGATTAACACGTCCATTTCTGTAATATCTACATCTAACCCTAGTGCTGCAAGACGCTTTAAATTATCGGCAAATTCTTGCGGATCTGGGGATGCAGTTAAACCAACGTGCATTTGTAAACCCACACCATTTATAGGTACGCCACGTTCCAGCATACCTTTTACAAAATTATAGAGGGCGTCTGCTTTTTGCCCGCGCCTTTCAGCACCGTAGTCGTTATAAAATAGACGTGCTTGCGGGTCTGCTTCGTGCGCCCACCGGAAAGCCAAATCGATGTATTCAGGCCCAATAACTCGTTGCCAAATGGAATCCTTAATATAGCCATTAGCATCAATCGCCTCATTAAGAACGTCCCAGGCTATTATTGAACCGCGATAATGGCCTACTACTGTATAAATGTGATCGCGCAGGATGTCCATCAGTTCATCCCGTGTAAAATTGCCTTCACTCAGCCAACGGGGTACTGATAAATGCCACAAAAGCGTGTGACCGCGCACCTGCATATCATTCGCTTTGGCAAAAGCGACCATAGCATCTGCATCCTTAAAATCATAAGTGTCGCGTTCTGGATGCAGCAATGCAAATTTCATTTGATTCTCTGGTACTAGCAGGTTAAATTCATGTGCCAGTACCGAGTTATAAAGAGGCTCTTTTCTGAATGGCTTGACATCTACTGCCGTACCGATAGATATTCCCCGGTTTTGGGCGAGAGTCCGCAGAGATGATAAACCTAATTCTGTTGGTGTCATCTGTCTAGTGGTTGCCTCAGAAATACCACAAGCTGACACCAACATCGCAAGAATTAAAGCTACGAAAAAGCGTTTCATTAGTAATCGAATAGTTATGAGTTATGAGTTATGAGTTATTAATTCAAAACTCAAAATTCATAACTCATAACTCTCTAATGTAGGCGATCGCAGTTTTTAGCCTAGTCCTGCCGCTTGGCGAGCCGCAGCTGCCTCGTCAGGGTGGATGCCTAACCGCGTAAGATTAATTCGGCCTTTGTTGTCAATTTCGCGCACTTTGACAATCACCTCATCGCCGACAGCTACAACATCCTCTACTCGACCAACTCGATAATCGGCCAGTTGAGATATGTGGATCATCCCTTCTTTTCCAGGAAGCACTTCCACAAAAGCACCAATGGGGATAATTCTTGTCACGCGACCAGCGTAGACATCCCCCTCGTTTAGCTTCTTGGTCATCGACTGGATAATGGAGATCGCTCGCTTCGCCTTTTCGCCATCTATGGCTGAAACTGTAACAGTTCCATCGTCTTCGATGTCAATCTTGGCACCCGTTTCTTCGGTAATACTCTTGATTGTCTTGCCACCAGGGCCAATCACCAAGCCAATTAACTCAGGATCGATCTTCAGGGTCAGCAGGCGGGGCGCATAGGGCGACATCTGTGGCCTTGGCTTGTCAATGCAGGATAGCATTTTATCCAGGATGTGCAGCCGCGCCGCTTTTGCTTGAACGATCGCCTGGGAAACTACTTCCATCGACAACCCAGAGATCTTCATGTCCATCTGCAAAGCGGTGATACCACTATCTGTACCCGCCACTTTGAAGTCCATGTCTCCCAAGAAGTCTTCTATTCCCTGGATATCTGTTAAAATCCGCACTTCCTCGCCTTCTTTGATCAGCCCCATTGCTGCACCGCTGACTGGCTTGATAATCGGGACTCCAGCATCCATCAAAGCAAGTGTAGATGCGCAGACCGATCCCATAGAAGTGGAACCGTTGGAAGAAAGAACTTCCGACACTACGCGCAACACGTAAGGGAAAACTTCCTTGGGCGGCAATATAGGAACGATCGCGCGTTCAGCTAGGGCACCGTGACCGATTTCTCGCCGTCCTGGGGCACGCATCGGCTTGGTTTCGCCAACAGAATAGGGCGGGAAGTTGTAGTGATGCAGATAGCGCTTCTCATTCTCGGGATTCAGGTCGTCTGCCAAGTCTTGGGCATCTCCAGGAGTTCCGAGAGTACACGCAGATAACACCTGGGTAAGCCCCCGGTTAAATAGACCGCTACCATGCACTCGCTGGGGCAACAGGCCAACGCGACAAGAAACAGGACGCACTTCATCTAGTTTGCGACCATCTACGCGCACGCCTTCTTCCATAATTTGGCGGCGCATTAGTTTTTTGGTCAGGTCTTTGAAGAGGTTGCCTAGTGCTTTACTATCTTCCTGGGTTGAGACGCGGATGGGATCTTCTTCTGGCAATTCTGCGATCGCTACTGCGACAGATTCCTTGATTTCATCCAAAGCCGCATCGCGTTCATTTTTGTCTAGAAAGCGAGTTAAGATTTCCTTGACTCCAGTAGCAGCGCGATCGCGAATAAATTCCTCTAGTACTGAACTTACTTCGGGACGGGCTTCTGTTATTATCTCAATTCCCAATTCCGCAATCAAATCCCGCTGCGCCTGAATCAGGTCGCGCACGGCTTCATAGCCAAAATCAATCGCCTCAATGATGTCTTGCTCTGGCAACTGGTTGGCACCAGCCTCTACCATCACGACACCATCGGGCGAACCAGCTACAACCAAATCTAAGTCGCCTGCTTCGATTTCTTTGTAAGTAGGGTTGATAATAAAATCATCACCTACCAAACCCACGCGCACTGCCGCCATCGGCCCATTAAAAGGAATCCCTGCCAACAGCACCGCAATGGAAGCCCCCGTCACAGCCAGCACGTCCGGTGGCACTTCTTCATCCATCGACATCGTGGTTGCTACAACCTGAATGTCATCCCTGAGCCAATTGGGAAATAGTGGACGGAGAGGACGGTCGATCAAACGGCTGGTAAGGGTAACTTTTTCTGGCGGACGACCTTCGCGCCGCAGGAAACCCCCCGGAATTCGACCAGCCGCGTAGAGTCTTTCTTCGTAATCCACCAATAAAGGCAGAAAATCTATGCCAGCTCTTGCTTCTGCACGGGTGGCAGTTACCAAAACGGTCGTTTCTCCTGACTCAATAAGAACGGAACCCCCCGCTTGAGGAGCAAGCAGCCCCACTTTGAGTCGAATATCCCGTCCATCAAAGGATATTGACTTATCTAGCTCTACCATTCGGTACTTTGTCCTTCTCTTTTCTTTATCTGTGGCAATCCTAGCACTGATGGACTTCTGCTGCCTTTAGAGAGATGACTAAGGGGGTAATAACGCTATGCACTATGGATCATGTGGATGATAAACAACAAGGAACTAAGGAAGTTTTACTTATGAATATTCAAGTCTTACGCCCAAATTTATAGCACTGCCCAGGTTGATGTCTAATTCAATAGGGGGGAAGCTGGTATTTTTGGTTTGTATAAATAAAATTACTTGTTTTCATCGTTTAGACTCAGTTCGCCGCGCATACTTGAGGACGCTTACCCAGCACCTGAAGGGGCAAGGCGATCGCTCTTAAAAAAGTCTTTAGTATTTTGTCTCAAGTTTCAGGATTTGTGGAATGGCAACTTTACACGGTAGTTGGTTAGTTCAACCGAGTGGTGGTTATTTGTTCATTTGGGGAGAAACCTGGCGGCGAATGACGCCTGAGTTATCTTCTAAAACTGAGGGGGTGCCATCTCATCCTTTAGCGATGACGCAGGAGGAGTTGACAGACTTTTTGGGAAAGAACCGCATTTCCTTAGCTAAATTTATTGACGTGGGGGAGCAGAATGGTTCGAGATGGGTTCATCAGGTTATTTCCCTCCCCACTCAGATCTTGGAAAAAGGTAAAGCTTCTTACCCTGCTTATTCTGGAACTTCACTAGAGGAAATTCGCCTTTGCACTCTACAACCCTGGAAAGTTGAGGGGCTGTGCCTAAACGCACTAGAAGCGGTTAAATTTTTGCAGGCTTTGCCCCTTGGCTCGTTTAAGGCAGCCGATGCATACGTGGGGCCAGATTTACGTTTTTGGTCGCAAGTTGCCCGGTGGAGCTTAGATCTGCTGGCACGGTGTAAATTTTTGCCCACACTCCAACAAGAGAAGAATGGTGTAGTAGTAGCCAGGTGGCGATCGCTGTTAGATAGCGGCGTAGATCGCGATCGCCTAGCCAAGTTTGCCGCTACTATGCCAGGAAGCTGCCGCACCTACCACCTTGATTTTGGATTGAGCGAGGAAGAAAATTCAAAATCTAAAATCCAAAATGCAAAATTGCTCGAACCAGAGGAATTACTGTTGGGATTCCTGGGCAGTACAGTAGATGTGAGGGTGCGGAGTTGTCTGGAGACGCCGATTAATCGCGTCTTAGCACAGTCGCCACCTCCAACAGAACCCACTATCAGAAAATGGCTGCAAGCCTTGGGAGAAAAATCTGCCACTGTTGAGGCAGCACCCCAGGGCTGGGAACGTCTGCAAGCGGCTCTTCAAGCTTGGACAGAGCCAGTGCAAGATCATCTATTCTCCCCATCGCTTGTAAACAGCTTGGCTTTGGGCGAAAAGCTGTTTTTTACCTGTTTTGTTCTACAACCGCCAGCTTCTAGCTCAAGCAACTGGACTTTGGAGTATTTCTTGCAGGCGGACAGCGATCGCGAATTTTTAGTAGATGCTGAAACCATTTGGAAGCACGCCGAAGCGCGTCTTATCTTCAAAAATCGCACAATTGGCCATCCCCAAGAAACATTCCTCAGAGGTTTGGGGTTGGCTTCCCGGATATATCCGCCAATTCAAACCAGCTTACAGAATCGACATCCCAAATCTTGTACTCTCACACCCGTTCAGGTGTATGAGTTTATTAATGCAGCTGCATGGCGCTTGCAAGATAGTGGATTAGGAGTCGTTTTGCCGCCTTTTTTGGCAAATCGCGATGGCAAAGCTCCCCGCTTAGGTCTAAAAATCCGCGCAGCGACGCCGCTAGCCGGGGGTGTAGGGTTGCAGAGCTTGCTTGATTTTGAGTGGGAATTAGCTATTGGTGAAAAAACCATATCTAAGCAGGAATTTGACCGCCTTGTAGCGCTCAAGACTCCCTTCGTGCAAGTAAATGGCGAGTGGATAGCGCTGCAACCATCAGATATTAAGGCAGCGCAGGCACTTTTAGCGACGCCCAAACAGCAGGTAGTTCTTTCTCTGGAAGATGCTGTGCGCTTAAGTACGGGGGATACTAAAACAATTGAAAAACTTCCCGTAGTCAGCTTTGAGGCTTCTGGGGCATTGCAAGGGCTGCTGACAACTTTAAGTGATAACAAGACGATTGAGGCGATCGCTCCCCCAGCTAGTTTTCACGGTCAACTGCGTCCTTATCAAGCGCGGGGGGTCGGTTGGTTGTCATTTTTAGAGGGTTGGGGTTTGGGAGCGTGTCTCGCAGACGATATGGGATTAGGAAAATCTATCGAGACTATTGCATTTTTACTGCATCTGCAAGAGCAACAAAAATTAGACCAACCAACGCTATTAGTTTGCCCTACTTCAGTATTGGGTAACTGGGAACGGGAAGTTAATAAATTTGGCCCAACGCTAAAAGTTTTAGTACATCACGGTGATAAACGTGCAAAAGGTAAAGCTTTTGCTAAGGCGATTAAGGGTAACGATTTGGTAGTCACGAGTTATGCGCTAGCATTTCGAGATGCCGAAACTTTGAAGAGTATTTCCTGGCGGGGAGTAGTTCTAGATGAGGCACAGAATATTAAAAACTCCGAGTCAAAGCAATCGCAAGCGGTGCGTCAGCTTAAGGCTGGTTTTCGTATTGCGCTAACAGGAACCCCGGTAGAAAATAAGCTGCAAGAACTGTGGTCTATTTTGGATTTTCTCAACCCCGATTATTTAGGATCGCGACAATTCTTCCAGCGACGATTTGCGATGCCGATTGAAAAGTATGGGGATAAAGATTCCTTGGAGACATTGCGATCGCTCGTCCAACCCTTCATTCTCCGCCGTCTCAAAACCGACCGCGAAATCATTCAAGATTTGCCAGAAAAACTTGAAATGAATGTATTTTGCGGATTATCATCCGAGCAGGCTGCACTTTATCAAAAACTCGTGGATCGCTCTTTGGACGATATTGATGAAGCGGAGGGTATCAAGCGTCACGGGATGATTCTTACTCTCCTACTAAGACTAAAGCAAATCTGCAACCACCCCGCACAATATTTGAAGGAAGACACGCTGGGGACTCCGCAACGTTCAGGAAAATTGTTGCGTTTAGAGGAAATGATAGAAGAAGCGCTAGAAGAAGGCGATCGCGCTTTAATATTCACTCAATTTGCCGAATGGGGAAAGCTGCTCAAACCCTATTTAGAGTCAAAGATGGGCTGGGAAACTCTGTTTTTATATGGCGGGACTCGCAAACAACAACGAGAGGAGATGATAGACCGTTTTCAGAACGACCCCCAAGGGCCAAGAATATTTATTTTATCCCTAAAAG
Organism: Microcoleus sp. FACHB-831; assembly: GCF_014695585.1. Lineage (NCBI taxonomy): Bacteria > Bacillati > Cyanobacteriota > Cyanophyceae > Oscillatoriales > Microcoleaceae > Microcoleus > Microcoleus sp. FACHB-831. The sequence goes on from NZ_JACJON010000061.1 coordinate 194,775, forward strand.
CGGGTGGAACTGGCCTTAACTTAACACGGGCTAATCATGTTTTTCACTTTGACAGGTGGTGGAACCCAGCTGTAGAAAATCAGGCAACTGATAGGGCATTTCGCATTGGACAAACTCGCAACGTTCAGGTACATAAATTTGTATGTACAGGAACTTTGGAAGAAAGAATTAATGAATTAATTGAAAGTAAAAAAGCGCTTGCAGAACAAACCGTTGATGCAGGCGAACAGTGGTTAACCCAACTCGATACCGATGGGTTGCGTAATTTACTATTGTTAGACCGCAGTGCTGTTATTGACGAAGAATAAATTTTTGTCATAGGACAACTACCAATTACCCATTACCAAAGTTCATATGAGCGATTACGAAATAGAAACCCGCGAATGGTGGGCGCAACAATGGATTGATTTGCTAGAAAAATCGCGTTTCAAAAAGCGATTAGAAAGGGCACGAAATTATGCAATGCAAGGGAACGTTCTCAGCATCGAGTTTAAAGGTGCAAAAGTTTTAGCCAAAGTGCAAGGTACAGCACCAGAACCTTATCAAGTTTCCCTGTCGCTAGACCCTTTTACTGATGAACAGTGGGGATATACGATTGAAACAATGTCTGAAAGAGCAATTTTTTCAGCACAACTTTTAGCGGGAGAAATGCCGCCAAATATTGAAGAAGTGTTTACTGCAAATGGCCTAAGTGTATTTCCATTTACGCTCTCGGAGGTTCATTCGCGGTGCAGTTGTCCTGATAAAGAGATACCCTGCAAACACATTGGGGCGGTATATTATCAGTTAGGCGATCGCTTCAGCGAAGATCCGTTTGTAATATTTCAGTTGCGGGGTCGAACCAAAGAACAAATTATTGATGTATTGCGAAAGTTGAGGGGTGGTGGCGATGTAGTGTCTCAGCCGGAAATTACTGATGCGCCAGTTAGCGAACCACCGAGACAGCCAACCCCAATAAATATCGAGCAATTTTGGCAGTATAACGAGCCGCTAGACTCATCCTTAGTTGTTATCGCACCACCCAGCGGCGACACAATTTTAGATGTTTTGGGGCCAATTCCTCTAGGGGACAAAAAGGCTTCAGATTCCCAACGGGTGATGCAGTATTTGGATGCAATTTATAAAGCTGTAAGCCAACAGTCGATGCTATCAGCAATGAATGTAGAAGGTAGTTGAGACGAGTAAATAACCAGCCAACATCTTTATGGTGGGTTACGGTGCGGTAATTAATTTATGAAACCAACGATAAATCTTAAATCGCGCCGTAACCCACCATCACCTAGAAAATATGCGATCGCCTTTAAACTAGGATTGCTCTAGAAGATACTCGAAAATCAGTAAATGACTAGAATGCCCCACGAGCAATTCGTAATGCGTAAGGCGAAGGAGGAAGTCACTTAAGCGGATATCTAGTGTTTACCCGCACTCGAACTACCAACATACCAGCAAATTTGGGGTTTGCCAGGATAGCTGGCGATCGCCCCTGACAAAATAAAGCCAACGAAAAGCGGAACGCGATCGCTCTTACTGACCAATCTCCAACCGCGCCTGCTCTACTAACTCAGCTGTCACAACTTCTTCCCCAGCCGCCCTAACAAACTGCTCAATCCTTTGACGAGCTTGGGCACGTACAAAAAAAGGAATATTCTTCAGCTTGGTCTTTGCTGCGGGCGTCCACTCTAAAACATCAGTCAAATGAGAGTCGCGCATAATATTAACCCTTCAGCTATCAGCTTTTCTAACAAGCCTGCGTACTATTAATTTTACTTTTCTATTGGCATAAAAAAAGCTCCTGCTTTTACACAGGAGCTTTTTTAAGAGGAAAGGTAAAAAGAAATTATTTCTTATACCTTTTCACTTTTTTAGTCTAGGTTAGGCATAGACATTACTGGTTCGTTCTCACGGTCAAGGCCTTTTTCAAATCCAGCCGCAGCCGCACGAGCGCGACCAGCGTGCCACAGGTGGCCGATCAGGAAGAAGAAGCCCAAGACAAAGTGAGAAGTAGACAGCCAAGCACGGGGAGACACGTAGTTAAACGAGTTCACATCCGTGATAACGCCGCCCACAGAGTTCAGAGAACCCAGCGGAGCATGGGTCATGTACTCAGCAGCGCGACGAGCTTGCCAAGGCTGAACGTCATTCTTGATCTTGTTCAGATCCAGACCGTTAGGACCGCGCAGAGGCTCCAACCAAGGGCCGCGGAAATCCCAGAAGCGCATCGTTTCACCACCGAAGATGATTTCACCAGTGGGCGATCGCATCAAGTATTTACCCAAACCAGTTGGGCCTTGAGCAGTACCTACGTTAGCACCCAAGCGTTGGTCGCGGATCAGGAAGGTCAGCGCCTGAGCTTGAGATGCTTCAGCACCCGTTGGCCCGTAGAATTCGCTGGGGTAAGCAGTGTTGTTAAACCAAACGTAGCAGGAGGCAACGAAGCCCATCAGGGACAGTGCGCCCAAGCTGTAGGAGAGATAAGCTTCTCCAGACCAGATGAATGCACGACGCGCCCAAGCGAAAGGCTTGGTCAGAATGTGGTAGATACCACCGAAGATACAAGTGAGGCCGACCCAAATGTGACCGCCGATGATGTCTTCCATGTTATCGACGCTGACAATCCAGCCGTCGCCACCAAAGGGAGACTTCAACAGATAGCCGAAGATCACTGCTGGGTTGAGCGTAGGACTGGTAATGACGCGAACATCACCACCGCCGGGTGCCCAAGTGTCGTACACACCGCCAAAGAACATGGCCTTAGCCACCAGCAGCAGCGCACCCGCTCCCAAAAGGATGAGGTGAATCCCCAGGATGGTGGTCATCTTGTTCTTGTCTTTCCAGTCGTACCCGAAGAAGGCGGAATATTCTTCGAGGGTGTCAGGACCGCGAACGGCATGGTAAATGCCACCCAGACCCAAAACAGCAGATGAAATCAGGTGCAGAACGCCGACAACAAAGTAAGGGAAGGTGTCGATAACTTCACCGCCAGGGCCAACACCCCAGCCCAGCGTGGCGAGGTGAGGCAGCAGGATTAATCCCTGCTCGTACATAGGCTTTTCTGGGACAAAGTGAGCGACTTCAAACAAAGTCATTGCTCCAGCCCAGAAAACAATCAGACCTTGGTGGGCAACGTGAGCGCCCAGCAACTTACCGGAGAAATTGATCAGTCGGGCGTTACCAGACCACCAGGCGTAACCTGATGATTCTTGGTCGCGACCGCCTGCAACCATAGAACTATTAGAGAGCGTTACCACGTGGCAGAACCTCTTCGGGGAATTCAAAGTTTTCGTGAGGCTGATCTTGAGGAGCCATCCAAGCGCGGATACCCTCGTTCAGCAAGATGTTCTTGGTATAGAACGTCTCAAATTC
>NZ_JACJON010000062.1 GCF_014695585.1 Microcoleus sp. FACHB-831
CGGACAGCAATGTCTTTCCGTTTTGTCGAGTGGCTGAACCACAATCGGGACGTATTCATCGCGAATATCGCAGCTTTGGGCTTTGTTTGGGCTTGAAATCTGTTTAAGTCCCGCTAACAGTTTGGGGGGAGGGTTTAGGGTGCCAAAATTAAAACCCAGCCAGGGGGCGAGCGCCACTTGGCTGGGAAGGCAAAATTATTGGGAAATATTAAACCCAATTGCTATTAATCAACGTCATCAACTGCCTTGTTCAAAGCCTGCTTTGCGCTGTTAGCAGCTTCATTGACCTTTTTTTGCAGATATCCACCAGCGCTTTCTCGTGCATTATCCGCTTTGTCAATTTGGTCTGAACCTGCGTTTTTAATATTTTCTTTGGCATCTGATGCGAAACTCTTAGTACTTCCCTTCGCATCTTCAGTTGCCTGCTTCGTACCCTTAGCAGCATCTTTGGCTACATCAGCCGTATTGTCCTTGAGGTTTTCAGTTCCCCGCTGGGTTCCCTTAACGAAATCGCGAACTGATTCCTGGGTTTTATCCTTGGTTTCGTCTGTGCTTCCCTTTAAATTCTTGCCAAAGTCAGCAGCATTCTCACCTTTTTTGTCCAGTATCCGCTTGGTGTTTGTTCCCAAATCATCGGTCTGGTCGATGACGTTGCGCTCGGTTTTGTCTACCAGAGCTTTAGCTTTGGTTTGAGCACCTGAGTTATCAAATCGGGGATCGAGATCGCTATAGTCGTTCATCCCGCCTTTATATTCAGAAGTCACAGCGCCAGAGGGAACTTCTTCCCGAATTTGGTCTGCTGTCTTCACCGGGTTTACTGGATTTGCCATCGTGCTACCACTATTACAAGCGGTGCTAATAAACAGTAAAATGCCTGCCGCAAAAGTGGTGACAATTCGACTGATTTGTATGTTTCTCAACCAAGCGATTAATTTGTTCATTGAAAACCTCCATTTTTTGTTATGTTTTGACAGCACAATTTTGAATTGTGGAGCGATCGCAATTTTTCAATCTAATGCTTACTTGTGCAAAGCTGGGTTGCTCTGCAATTCAGGTCGCTCTCCTGCTTCATCGGACTTATCTTTTATGAAAGATGTGGCATCTTTGAAGGCTTCTCCTACTTTCTCGTAGACGTTACCCTGTGGTATGGGTTGACGACGCGCCGGAATCTGCGTTGCTTCCTTTTCTAAGTAGTTTTCTCCACGCGGGCCTATATCAGGACTATCAGTTTGGGTGCCTTCGCTACCGGGGTACAATACATCTTTGGCATCGCTCTCAATATTAGCGGCGATCGCCTGGTTGTACATTAACTGTAGATCCGCGCGATCGCGATCGCTACCCGCTGAGTTCTTAGCCTTCGGATCGGTAGATGCTTTATAATTCGTGTAGCCGTCTCCACCACCCTTGTGAGGATTATTGTTACCTCCCATTTGCACTGGAGGGTTTTCGGGACGTGCGCCAAGGCTATCTCCACTATTACAAGCTGTGCTAGTGAAGAGCAACACGCCTGCTAAAAAAACTGTCAATATTTGCCCCAATCGCACTTTTTTAAACAAATCAGTCAATTTTTTCATGTTTTACCCCTAATTTCTTCGCCAACAGTTGTTAATGATACAAACACTACGGCGATCGCTCCCTCTAGCCGAGGTCACATTCTGGTAATAGGATTGCAAAAATTTTCTCTATCTGTAGAGAGATATACAGCAATAAGCTAGCTTTAGTCTCTTGCATCCTCGCAGCTTGATTGCCCCGAACCAAAGACAAAAAGGGCTTTATGCTATTCATAAAGCCCTTTTTTATCTGAAATTTCACTAACCAATTTAGCAATTAGTATCTGGTGGTAGTGCGACTTGCTTCGTCGGGTTCGCGGTAACGCACGGGTTCTTCACGCTTACGAGCCAAACCTGCCAAGCCAATCAAGCCCAGCAATCCTAACCATCCCCAATCAAAACCATCATCGCGGTTGTCAGTGGCACTGTAACTGCCTTGGCGAGATGTATTATCTACAGTAGTTGTATTATCAGAACCAGAACCAGTGTTGGTTTGGGCGCTTGCTGGTTGGGTCAAGGGCATCATAGCTAAACTCAAGCTAAGAACGCCAGCACCAACAACTTTAGACAAATCAGAATGTTTCATATTAAAATTTCTCCTTGCTATCTACATCCAGAGTAGATTCTTGGGAACACGTAAACTGTTTGAGAGGTTTGCTGCGAACGAGTTAAGCAACAGCGTTATTTATAAATATATTGATTAGCAACACAGAGCGAATCAATCTTTGGCTAGAAAGATACGCTCGTTTATCATCCTGTAGGCTCTAACTATAGATATAGACAAGGCTAAGGCCAATGAATATCAAAGTTTAGTTCGCAGAATTAGTTATCAAGAAATATGGTGGTGTATAGCTGATGGCGTGTGTCGGTTTTTAGCTATGTAGTATTGATAGATTGTTTGCGAACGCCTTGCAAACGTGTTAACTAGGTACAACCCTACTATCTAATCTGTATGAATCCCTATCAGGGATTGAAATAGTGTGTAAATGGTTGTGTATAGGGCTATTGATGGCGTCTATGGTCACGCGGCGTCTTTTGACATATCCTGGGTTGTAAACATGAAATTGCCGCGATTATGCCGAAGATATGGTCAACGCTGAAACCCTACTTGCGCTGGGTCATTCTCGGCGGGACCTTGTTTTTTTTGGCAAAGGCTCTTAAAGACCATGCGGCAGAAGTTTCCGCAATTAGGATTACTGGTGCGGGTTGGGCAAATATAGCGATCGCCCTATGCCTAACCTTGCTGGCTCACACTTGGGCGGGATGGGTGTGGAACTTGATTTTGCAATCTTTGCAGCAACCCGTTCAGCCGGGATGGGTGCTGCAAGTTTACCTGAAAACCAACCTTGCCAAATACCTACCAGGGAATGTCTGGCACTATTATGGACGCATCTTGGCAGTTACATCGCATGGTGGCGATTTAGGTGCTGCAACTCTCAGCGTATTACTCGAACCCCTCTTAATGGCTGCTGCTGCTTTGTTGATTGCTTTGCTTGGCACTCAGCAAGAGCAATGGGGTTTGCAAGTTATCAGTTTAGCTGTAGTTTGCCTTGCTGTTCATCCCCGAATTTTGAATCCAGCGATTCAATTCTTGAGCCGCATGAAGGGAAAATCAAAGGAGCCAAAAACAGGCTCCTCATTCCACCTAAAGAGCTATCCGCTTTTGCCTTTGTTAGGAGAATTGGGCTTTTTGGTACTTCGCGGTGCAGGGTTTTTGTTTGTTTTGCTGGCAGTAACGCCGATTAATCCCAACCAGATACCAACTTTATTCAGTGCGTTTAGTATGGCATGGTTGTTGGGTTTAGTCGTACCGGGCGCACCGGGGGGTATTGGGGTTTTTGAAGCAACGGCTACAGCACTTTTAAATCAACATTTTTCTCCTGGTCTTATCCTCAGCGCGGTCGCTCTTTTTCGCGTTGTAAGTATTCTTGCAGAGGTGGTGGCGGCTGGAATGGCGACGGCAAGCGATCGCTTGCTCAAAAAACCTTAACGCTGTTCGCAAGCAATAGATTATATTTCCCTATTAACTCCCTGCTATTTCAGTTGAGCAAAAACTCGGTAAGCATCCAAAGATCCTTTAGAGCGCTCGTCCATTTCTGCACCTGGCATTTTAATCAAATTGTACTTAACGTTATCCGCATAAATCGCAAATGTGATATTGAAAATTTCAAAAAACTTGAGCGCCCACTGGCATTCTTCTTCTGGATAGTTACTATAGTATTGGATTAATTCTGCAATGCAATTTTCCATATGAGTGCGCGATCTTTTACAAACTAGAATAATCTTGACTAGCACCACTACTAAGCTGAGGGGGTTTCCACCCTTCATAAATAAAGTAAATATTTCAGATGGTTCGTTGCGATTTTCAGTTGTAAAATATGATATTGCGCGATTACAAGTTTTTACCAACAGCGCATCATCGACAAGTTCTTCATCTCGCCCAGCCTCTAATTTCTCTAGTTTTTCATAGATTCTTTCACTTAAACTTTCTACAAGCTCTTTATTGTAAATTCCAAAAACCAAATACTTTTGCAAGCTTAGCTTAAATTTATTATAAGTAAATTGCTCTGTTTGTTTAAGGAAAATTGCCGCTAAGTTTGTATAACCTACGGAACCGCGCTTGGCTACAATCATCTTTATCAGACGCAGCACATCATCGCCCAAAGCAGTGGGATTTTTGGGCATTTTGTCTTTAGATTGAGCCGACTGGCAACGAGCGGTGTACATTGCTAAGTCAAATTTGAAGCGGTCTTTTAGGTGGTGCGACAGAACGCTAGCAGCCTCTCGTTGTTCTACCGGGTTGCTGAGGTCGATATATTGAGGAACTAAGAGATAAGACGTATAGCGATGGCTCCAATGAGCTTTATCGCGATCTTCATATTTTAAAGTAAATAACTTTATGTCTTCATAGTCTTTACTAATAACAAAATTACTTATCCAAGTATTAAGGCGTCTTAAAGCTGGCGAAAAACCTTTTTTGCTACTATTGAATTTGTTCAAGATTTCAACTAATTCTTCTGTATAGCCATAATGTCTGTATGTATCCCAGTTATTAATAAGAATGTAGCAAGAACGCTTCAGCGTGTTTTTAAAAGCTAACTCATCATTAGCTGAAATAATTTTACCCAGAGCTTGAAGAGGCTCTAAACTAACGGTGTCCGCACAATCAACAAACAAACGCTTAAATTCCAGCAAGCCAGTTTCGGGATGGCGTTCCTTAACAATATTAAGCAAAAAGCTGTAGATAACTTCCTGCGCTTGCTGAATATCTTTAATCTGCAACCGCTCATCATTGTGATGACCCTGTGATATAACGTCAATCATGTCAGTATTTAAGACTATTGAGGTTTTGGTTTAGGTGGAAATAACACAAACTAGAGGACGCCCAAGTTTAATATGCTTGTGAATCGATTGCGTTTGAGTTTTTCGATTTTATATTGGCTTTAAAAAATCCGAATGCTATAACGGGTGTAACATATTTGGGATATATACTGCGAACCCTGCAAGGATTCTCTCCGTCTCAGCTTTAACGTGTGTAAATAGGGTGACTTATTTTTGAAGAGTTGTAAAGTAAGTATACATAAAAGGGGAAACAGGCAGCAGGCATCAACATAAATATCGTACCTGCATTTCTTTGAGTGTAGTTAGCTGTTAACGCAAGATGCGAATAGCTTCTCCTATGCCAGAGCTACGCGATCGCGGTTTGGTGGAAGCAATGCAACTTAATCATTTAGTATACCCCAGATACGAAATAATATAAACCCTGCACTTGAAGGGATGCGCTACCCAATAAGCCTACCAGCATTTACCAGCTAGTAAATTTGGATGAGATAACTTCAGGGGAGCTGTTGTTCTTCGGTTGTAACTTCTAGATCTGTTTTTATCTTTTGTTGAGAAAAAACACGATAAGTTTCTATTTCTCCATTCGCCGTAGCATCAGATGTTTTTTCTTTTATTCTAATTAAATTGTACTGAACGTTATCAGCATAAATTGCAAAAGTAATACTGAAAATATCAAAAAAACTAATTATCCATTGGCATTCTTCTTCTGGAAATTGTAAATAATACTGTATTAAAAACGCAATGCATTTTTCTAAATGAGTACGAGAATTTTTACAAATTAATACTATTTTTAGCAACACAATAACTAAAGTTAGGGGATTGCCTTGCGACATTAATAAAATGAATAACTGGGAGGGTTGACGCTGATTTTCTGTGGTTAGATATTCTATTACTTTGTTAGAAGTTCTTAACAGTAGGGCATCATCCAAAGATTCTTCGTGATAATCTTCATATAAAGTTTCTAATTTTTCAGCTAGTTGGGTTTTTAGAATATGAACAAAGTTTTTATTTTCAAACGAGAATAATAAATATTTTTGAAGACTTAGTTTAAAGTCTTGATACAACATTTTCTCAGTTTGTTTAACAAAAATATTTGCTAAATTTAAATAGCTAAAGGGGCCGCGTTTTGCCACAATGGTTTTAATGAGACGTAGTACCTCATCCCCCAAACCAGTTGGGTTTTTGGGCATTTTTTCTTTAGTTAGGCCGCTCTGCGATCGCGCTGTATACATTGCCAGTTCAAACTTGAACCGATCTTTTAGCTGTTGCGAAAGCGCTCTAGCTGCCTCCCGCTGTTCTACGGGGTTATTTAAGTCTACATATTGAGGAACTAATAGATAAGAAGTATACCGTTGACTCCAATGAGGTTTGTCCTGCTCTTCGTATTTAGAAGCAAACAACTTAAGTTGTTGATAATACTCGCTTTCTACGAAGCTAGACAGCCAAAGTCTCAACCTACTTAGAGTCGGAGACAGGGTTTTTTTATTAATTCTTAATGATGCAAATATTTGAACTAAATCGCTAATATATGTATAGTGTCTCCCTGCATCCCAGTTATTAATAAGAATGTAGCACGACCGCTTGAGGGTACTGATAAACTCTTCTTCATTATTGGCAAATATCAAGTCAGACATTGCCAACAATGCATCTGAATTAACTGTATCCGCTTCATAATAAATAAATAACCGCTGAAACTCCAGCAATACAGTTTCAGGAGACCAGTTTTTTACGCTGTCTATTAAAAAGCGGTAGATAATTTCCTGAGACTGCTGAATCGTGCGTTTACTCTTATTTAAATTAACGATAGTCTCAGTATTAGGAGCATTTGGTAGAACATCCCCGATCATGCCAGTACTTAGGACAATTGAGTCCTTGCCTAAAGTGTGAAAACGAAAGTAGATGGCACCGAATTGTCATGCTGCTGTCGGTTTATAGCAGTTGACTTTGCATATCCTAGATTTGTGAAAAAAAGGAGCCGCAATTTATTTTCAAGCCGCTCCTCCAAGTCAGGACTTTTTTGCTTACTAGGAATCTTTTGACTGAGATCTAATGCGGTCAATTTCCCGTTGCAACTCCTCAAGTTGACGGCGCAATGCTTCTACTTCATTATTTGTTGGTGTTTCTGATGATACATTAACTGCTCCCTCAGCTGACGCTCGCTGGTAATTACCCTGGCGAATTTGGCGATATTCTTCTGAAGTTGCCCATTCTCGGATATAGCGCAGGCGTTCGACTGGAAAGGGATGGCTGAGAAACACTCCTTGAGCTACGTTATTATAAAGTAAAAACTTATACACTTGGTTCAATCCGTCCTGATCGAGTTCTTGGTAATTATCAGATTGCCGAATGAACTCCTCTAGGCTGCTTTCGTTAACATGCTGAACGCTGCCGCCAGCAAGTTTCATCATGCAATGCATTACTGGATTCAAATCATCCATTACCAATAAAGCAGCTCGATCTGCTGATAATTCTGCTTTGCGGCTCCACTCATAAAAGGCCAAAATTAAACCAGTGCTGACCAGTCTGCTGATGCCAAATGTTGCATTACCTATTAAATTGATTGCTTGCAGCGCCCAAATTGCCATCTGAGTTAAAGTAGTATGACCGCATTTAAGATGTCCTAATTCATGCGCTACTACTGCGCGGAGTTCAGCTTCAGTTAACAAGTCTAGAAGACCGGAGTTCAAGACAATAAAGGGTCTTTCTTGTCCGAGGGCAAAGGCGTTAGCTAAGGGAGTTTGAGATATGAATAGAGTTGGCTCTGGGTAAATGTCTAAAGTCCGCACGCATTCCCTAAATAACCCATAAATTGAGCCATACTGACGCGGCCCAACTTGAATGCTATTGCCCAGCTGATAAATAAAATTTGGGCGCTCAGAGACAAATTCCACAAACTTGCCAGCAATAATATCAAATCCGGGCACGCTGCGTAAGGCTTGCTCGGCTTGGCGGTCGAGGGGATGTCTAAAGGCTTCGCTTGAAATTCCTGTATAAGTAGGCATAGTGAAGAATCATTAACGAAGTTCTACTGAAACTATTAAAGCTTAAATATTTACGAAAGGGTAGTTGATCTTTATCACACTTAAGTGCGATCGCGTAGGTAGATTTATCTAAATAATAATGTATTCTTACAAGTTCGGAGGTGGGCTTATCTAACCCCGGTTTGCTACAGAAGCATTGTAAAGACTGACATTTTAGTGAGGTAAGCCTTCTAGGATAGCAGATATTCCCCGACGAGCGCTTAATCTTAAATTCTATTTTTCTGCTAGCACCTCTCTCAAGCTTTCTTTTTCTGTTAGTACTAAGTTCAAAGCCTTAGAATCTTTCAAATTTATGCCTTGGGGTTAAACTTATAAGATGCGTCATTTTTCACTCCTAGAGTGAAGACAATTTAAACCCTGAGCTTGTTCCACAAAACAAAATGTCTGGTTTGGCTCGTTTTTGTGAGGTGCAAGACAGATGGAGGGGTCAGCGAATTTTACTAATTAATTTAGTGCTGGGCGTCAGGGCAAAGATATAGTTTACTTTCTAGATAAACGGTATTTGTTTGCGAGTATATCTTGCAGCATCCATCACACTACCATAACCTTTAGATTACGGTCTGCCAAGGATGTATAGTTTGTTATTTAGTAATTATTAGTATTGAGTACCAATTAGTATTTACAATAATTACAAATTAAGTGAACGCTCAATCGAATTGGATATAAAGTATTACACGATAGGCATAGTAAAAGTGCAGGCGTAAATAAAGTTGGTTTAAAAAATGGGAGGCGACGAATAGCAGAAATTAGGAGCGATCGCCTTCTTCATACCCGCTCTTTTTTACTACTAGCGCACTAATTAATTCTGGTAATATAATAACGCTTCTTATGCCCGTCTAACCTAACCCCTTGTCTGCTAATGAACATTCACCATTACAAATTTAGCCAGCGGGGGTCGCTAGACTTTTAGAAACAGTTCCGATCAGTTTAGGAGTTATCCTAGCGATCGCACGGCCATCTAGCTTATAGTCGTTAATGGCTCAAAGGGTTCCTTAACTGTCTATGCGAGCAACCTGCTGTGCTTCATCCAACAAATACTCAAAAAAAGTACGGGCTACAACAGAGAGCTGTTTGCCTGCGGGATAAACTATATACCAATAACGCCGAATTGGAAAACTTTCCACATCTAAAATGGTGAGTTGACTGCTGTTTTCCAGTCCCACAGTATGGCGAGATAGAACAGATATTCCTAAACCACCTGCGATCGCTTGCTTAATTGCCTCATTACTCCCTAAATCCAGCCTGACTTTCACTGAAATGCCATGTTCATCGAACAGTTTTTGTACCGAAGATCGCGTACCCGAACCTGGTTCGCGCATGATAAAAGGCTCCTGGGCAAGGCGTTTTAAGGGAATATTTTTCTCTAAGGCCAGTGGATGATCGTGAGGTGCCAACACCACCAAGGGGTTTTCCAGAAACGGGTGGCAAGTGACATCCATATGCTCAGGTAGTTGGCTGAGAATATACAAATCGTCCAAATTATCGCTCAGGCGTGCCTGTATCCGTTCGTGGTTCGTCACTTGTAAGGAAATATCAATCCCAGGGTAACGAAGGCAAAACGGGCCTAACAAACGAGGGACAAAATACTTTGCCGTTGTAATAACTGCTAGCCGCAAGCGTCCTTGCTTCAGTCCTTTGAGATCGGCTATGGTCATCTCGAACTGAGATAACCTGTCGAAAACTTCCCGGCAAGTCGTCAACAGTTCCCTACCCGCATCTGTCAGATACAATCGCTTGCCCACCTGCTCGAACAGGGGCAAGCCGACTGTCTTAGTTAGCTGCTTCACCTGCATGGAGACGGTGGGTTGGGTGAGAAACAGTTCCTCAGCCGCACGGGTAAAGCTGCCTACGCGGGCAACGGCTTCAAAAACCTTTAGCTGGTGCAGGGTTGCGTGCTTCAACCGCCCTTATTCCTTTAAATCATAGATATTAATCTATCATTACCATCAAAAAGTCTGTCTTTTATCTATTAAATTCAAGGTTATTATCAAATTACTGAACAAAGTGACAGTCTTCCTTCCTTAGCGGCGTTGCACAATTAAGTAGTGGTAGTTCGGGGAAGTTATCATCCATAGTTATCCTGTGTTATCGTTACACAGGTCAATTCCCCAGGATACCCGCTCTTAGCGTGCAACGCTTTCCATGTTTACGCCCCAATAGAGGCGACTGTCCCAATACCAAACTTATAATTCTTCTTTCATAGGTAAAGGTAATTTTGCTAAATCAGGCAGTTCTATAAGTTCTTTTTCCACTTCCTTGACGTTCACGGGCAACATTAAGGGTTTGGGTTTTTCTTCTATCCAGCAACTGGCGACGGGCAGGCTTTGCTCCAAATCATCAAGAGGTCTAGGAATTACCATTAAGGCGTGGAATTCGCCAATTCGCTCGGCTTCGCGCATACCTGCATCTACAGCAACTGCGACATCTGCAACTTTGCCTCGGATAATGGCGGTACACAAACCATCTCCAATCTTTTCATAGGAGGCGAGCTGGACGTTAGCGGCTTTGAGCATGGCGTCGCAGGCTCCAACCAAAGCCGGAAATCCGCGTGTTTCTAATAAACCAACGGCTTGATTGCTCAGGCGGCTGTAGCGTTCTTCCTCAAGGGCATGGGATAAGCGAGAGCCGATGGGAAGTATGGCTTCCAAATTTGGCATCGGTCGCGCAATGATGAGGGAAGAAATCAGACAGCCAAATTGTTCGGCTGTTTCGACACCCGATTGCACTGCTAAACGGACATCGGAAATGCCGCCGCGCACAATGGCGGTGCAGTGACCGCTGCCAATTTTTTCAAACCCCATGAGAGTCACTCCGGCTGACTTGAGCATCATGTCAGCTGTACCAACAATCGCGGGAAAACTGCTCGCAGAGACTAAGCCGAGGGCAGTGTCCTTAAACTTGTCCGCTTGCTTTGAGGGCTGATAGGGGACAATCCCTTGCTTGTGTGACTCCATTTTGGATCTCCGTGAAAACATACCGGGGGCTAATTTTATTATCACCAGCAGCGCAGGAGATTGTTAGTTGCTCATGGCTCATTGCTTATTTGCCTTGGCTATGAACTATTGCTCTATTCTTGAGTGGGGCGCTTGTAAGTTTCATTATGGGGAAACAGCGTCCCTAACAGTCGGCTCAGGTTAGCTTGTCCATAGACTGTAACAGCTGCTGAGGGCGACGGTTCAGGCTTTGGTGGTTCGGTCGGCGAGGCATTATTAGCGCTGTTGTCTGCTGAGTCGGTGACAGCAGAATCCACTTTGTCGGGAAGCAACTCTTGATTAGTTGCTTCCCGAACAGCCTGCTGCTCACTTTGACTTTGGTCTTCTTCCTGGGCTGGCATCTTTTGAGTACCGCGCCTTTCAAGTTGCCGCGACGTGTCGCCGAGTAGGGAACCAGGACAGACTACTTGTTCTGGCACTAGATCGCTGTTCAGAATGGTACTGGCTGAACCTACGCAGGCATTTGCGCCAATTTTGCCCTTACCAATAAACAGTACACCTGCTCCTAGAGTAGCGCCTGTTTCAACTTCCAGAGTACCTTCCTTTGCATGAAGAATTGACCCCATGCCAATGCAGACACCAGCGGAGATGATAATTCGACTGTCAGGATCGGCTCGGAGGATTACCCCAGGCGCGATCGCTGCATCGTCATGGATCGTCACGTCGCCACTCATATACAAGTTAGAGTTGCCGATGGGTCGTAGTGGCAGCAAAGGCATGGAGTGGCTGGGGGCTAGGAAAGTAAAAAGCGCTAAGTATCTAAAGCGCAGCGAAGGATCTAAAGTAAAAAGTAAAAAGTCTTTCTTTTACCTTTTGCCTTTTTACTTTTGCTTTTTTAAGGCTTTTGGATGATTGTTTCCAAAACCCGGCGCTTTGCTTTGGGGTCAATGCCAATCAAGCGCACGTAGTCGCCACTATGTTCTGCCATGCACGCTTCCAGAGCGCTAACAACTTCCGATTCGCGCTTTGCTTGAATGGGAGCGCAGCTATTCCACGAACTGGTGCGGAAGCGGCGCTTATCTGCGTGTTCCGTGCCGATTTGGTATCCCTGAGCCAGTAGCGATCGCACTTGAGTGATTGCTTCAGCACTCAGGCTTCCGCTTCCACCCTGAACGCTGCCGCTTGAGCCATTACTTCCCCCTACACTACCAGCATTATTGGGCGAACTTTGGAGAACAGTCTGACCGTCAGGACGTTGGATGATTTGCTCCAGTACGCGCCGCTTGGCTTTCGGGTCAATACCTATCAAACGCACGTACTCACCTGGATGTTCGTTCAAGCAAGCTTGCAGACCCCTCATCACTTCAGATTCGTTTGTTCCTGAGAGAGGAGTGCAAGTTTGCCAGGAACTGGTGCGGAATCGTCGCTGATCGGCGTGTTCCATACCAATTCGATAGCCTTGAGACAGCAGATTTCTTACTTTTTCTGCAACGTCCCCGTTAGCCTTATTTGCAGCATTTCCGCCTGCGGGCTGGCTATTGCCTGTATATTTAGGGGCAGTAGTTGATGTTGCGCTATTTGTGCCCTTGTCATTAGGACGTTGAATAATTTGTTCGAGTACGCGGCGCTTGGCTTTGGGGTCGGTGCCAATCACTCGCACATACTCCCCTTGATGTTCCTCTAATGCTGCTTCCAAAGCCGCAATTACTTCGCTTTCCCGCGTTGACTGAATTAAGCCAACACTCCTCCAAGAACTCGTGCGGAAGCGACGCTCATCTGCATACTCGGCACTAACACGATTACCTTGTGTCAAAAGACCGCGCACTTGTTCCAAAACATCCTGACTCAGTTTTTTACTCAATACAGACATAATATTGTTACCCTTATTGCTCGAACCGTTTGTTTTATCTGACTCATTCCGAAGGGGTTCAATACAGGCGATATCTCCTGCACAGTGATACCCCGATCTCAAAGCATCATTAATGCCAACTACATGACCAGCAAATTTTATATCTTCTGCTAGCACATCTGGTAGTCTGTCAGCCTGCTGCTGGTTAGTAATCACAGACCCCGACGCAATATACTTACCGGGGGGAATCTCCACATCCTGGATCAGCGCGTGCATCATCACGATGCAGCCGTTACCCACCCTAGCGTTAAACACGGTCGAGCGAAAACCTATAAAGCTATCATCTCCCACATACGCTGGCCCATGAATTAAAGCCAAGTGGGCAATAGAAGCATTCTTGCCAATCCAGACCGAGTATTCCTCGTTATCATCCCCAACTACTCGGCCAGCTTCCAGACCGTGAATCACCACGCCATCTTGAACGTTGCTGCCTTCGCCAATGTAGAATGGACTCCCTTCGTCAGCCCGGATTGACGTTCCTGGGGCAACCAACACGTTAGGCCCAATCCGGACATCTCCAATAATATTGGAAAACGAATGCACGTATGCCGTTTGATCGATGCTCGGTTCGGTTAAACTTTTCGACCACGGGGTCGGGGGAGCCGCCAAACTACGGACTACCATAAATGAAATCCTCTTAACTGAACAAAGTGATTAGCCCTTTGTCCGTCCATTGTCCTTGTCTTTTGCCACTAATACATTACTAATGACTTTTGACTTTTGACTTTTGACTTAGGACAAATTACAGCTAACGATACTGATCTTTTTTGCTGTACGCGACGCAATTGTCAACAGTTACAGTGTCAATAATCGCTACCACCATCGCATCAATAGGACGCTTTTCACTGCCTTCTAGCTGACGAGCGGCGCTGCCACGGCTGACGAGAACCCACTCATCCAGACCTGCACCTACTTGATCGCCAGCTACTTCGTATTCCGGCAGGAGGCTACATTCCGCGTCGGCAAATTGCAACAAAAGTAGCTTAACTCCTCTGAGACTTGCTTCTTTGTGCGTGCTGACAACCATGCCGCGAACTTTGGCAATTTGCATCTTATGCGAATGGGTAATGGGTAGTTGGTGATTGGTGATGGGCGATTGGCGATCTAAAGTTTAGTCTCACGTTTGTCGCCCAGCCCCACCCAGTTCGTAGAGACGTTGGAGGCAACGTCTGTACCCAGTCTTTTTTATTGTCTACCTAGAGGGCGAATGCCGCTAACGCCCTCGCGGAACTGTTCGACTGCTTCGGTATAACGAATGGGCAGCACGTACTCCAAGTTCTCGTGGGGACGAGCGATGATGTGAGTTGACAATACTTGGCCGCCATTCACGCGCTTAACGGATTCTACGCCAGCTCCTACTGAAGCTTGCACCTCGGATACATCTCCCCGCACGATTACCGTTACGCGACCACTACCGATTTTTTCATACCCTACTAGGGTGACGCGGGCTGCTTTCACCATCGCATCAGCTGCTTCCACAACTGCTGGAAAACCCAAAGTTTCAATCATTCCAACTGCAATAGCCATTCTTTCTTCCTTCCCTTATAAAATTCTTGGACTTCAGATTTCGCTCTTGAAACTCTCGCCTATCGACCACTGACTCTGGTCTTAGGTGCGGAACTGTTCGACCGCTTCGGTGTAACGAATTGGCAGGACATACTCTAGGTTTTCGTGAGGACGCGCAATTATGTGCGTAGACAGTACTTCACCGCCGTTTACTCTCCGCGCAGCATCAACCCCAGCAGATACAGAGGCTTGTACCTCTGATACATTTCCTCTGACAATGACCGTTACCCTGGCGCTGCCGATTTTTTCGTAGCCTACTAGCGTGACGCGAGCAGCTTTCACCATAGCATCGGCTGCTTCCACAACTGCCGGAAACCCCTTGGTTTCAATCATTCCAACTGCAATTGGCATAGACAATCTCCCTTCTTGTGAATGAAATTAAGCGTGCAAATCTATATCACTGGTTCAACTTGCACGGAAATACCCATTTTACAGCTAGATAATGCTTTCATAGCATGACAAAATTAAGCATAGGAAAGCTTTGCTTCTTTGACAATATAAATTACTATGATTATTTTATATGAGAATGGTTAAAAAAACTTAACTTTGTTTGCAAAAGATAATTTACTAAGTGTCAGAACGATGAATTTCGAGGAAGGGTTATTCTGTTTTATAATTTCTTTATTAGTTTAGGATAAACTGGGTACTCATTTGCTGTAATCCCGTAAGCTCGGGCATTACAACAAAATTCTGCTTTTATCTAGCTAGGAGAGGCTATAAAAACTGAAAGAGGAGGCGATCGCGCATATCGCTACGCTTTAAACAAGTAGATATAGATATATTTATCATAAGTTATTCAAATCTGATATATTAATTTTGGTTCTATGAGTAGAGATACTGAGGACGGATTTTAAGTTGTATGAGGAGATATTACATGACCAATCCGTAAGTTTTGTAGTTGCCAAATGTTAAAGTTCAGTAATCAAAGCGTTAAGCTAAGAAAAAACAAATTAAAAAACAATTAATCTACAAGTGAGTAACAACTCCCCCTATGTGGTGAAAACCCTTATGGGTTAGTTCTTGATGGGCAATTTAATTGAAATGGCGAGGGCAGTTTAGATGACTCAGTTTCTCACCCAGACTAGCTGGTGTGTGCCTTTGTATGGCTTAATAGGCGCAATTTTGACACTACCGTGGTCTACCGGAATCGTCCGTCGCACAGGGCCAAGACCAGCAGCCTACTTTAACGTGTTGATGACGGTTTTGGCGTTCTTACACGGCACAGTTATCTTCAGATCTACCTTGCATCAGGAGCCTCAAGAGATAATAATCCACTGGCTAAAAGCAGCAGATTTAGATTTATCGTTTGCTCTAGACATCTCCAGCGTGAGTGTGGGGTCAATGGAGTTGGTAACGGGGCTAAGTCTGTTGGCGCAACTTTTCGCCTTGGGATATATGGAGAAAGACTGGGCTATAGCCCGCTTCTTTGCCATGATGGGATTTTTTGAAGCGGCAATGAGCGGTCTGGCTATCAGTAACTCATTATTTCTGACTTATGCCCTGCTAGAGATACTCACCCTTTCCACCTATTTGTTGGTCGGATTTTGGTATGCCCAACCTTTGGTGGTGACAGCGGCGAGAGACGCCTTTTTAACCAAGCGGGTGGGAGACGTGCTGCTGCTGATGGGTGTAGTCGCGCTGGCGACATTATCGGGCAGCTTAAACTTTCCAGACTTGTATGAATGGGCTGAGACTGCTCATTTGTCTCCGACGGCTGCAACGTTGTTGGGTTTGGCTTTGATTGCTGGCCCCACAGGTAAATGCGCTCAATTCCCCCTGCATCTTTGGCTAGATGAGGCTATGGAAGGGCCGAATCCGGCTTCGATATTGCGAAACTCGGTAGTGGTGGCTGGCGGTGCATATGTTTTGATTAAACTTCAGCCAATTTTAGTGCTTTCGCCCGTTGCTTCGACTGCATTAATAGTAATTGGAACGATGACAGCGGTTGGGGCTTCGTTGGTGGCGCTCGCCCAAATAGATATTAAGCGATCGCTTTCTCATTCCACCAGCGCATACTTGGGTTTGGTGTTTATCGCCGTAGGTATGCAATGGACGGGTTTCGCACTGCTGGTGCTGTTTACCCACGCGATCGCCAAAGCACTGTTATTTATGAGTATAGGCGCGGTCATTCTCACAACCAACAACCAAAACCTCACAGAGATGGGCGGTTTGTGGTCGCGGATGCCAGCAACTACCACCTCCTTTGTTGTAGGCGCGGCAGGATTAGTGGGACTGCTTCCTCTGGGGGGATTTTGGGCACTTCGTCAAGGCGTCAGCATCTTTTTGTATGAAAATCCCTGGCTGGTAGCAGTATTGCTATTGGTTAACTGCTTAAACGCTTTAAGTTTAACCCGCATCTTTCGTCTCGTATTTTTGGGTCAACCTCAGCCCAAGACTCGCCGCGCCCCAGAAGTTCCCTGGCCTATGGCCGTGCCGATGGTGAGTTTGACCATACTAACTCTGTTAGTACCCTTCATGCTACAGAGCGTGTCAGTTCTGCCTGACTGGGATTACATCAATCCACTAGCGGTAGCGCTGTTAATTTCATCGGGATTGCTCGGCACTCTTATGGGAGCAGCCATTTATCTTAATAGAAACTGGTCAAGACCTCTGCAAATTTCTTTAAGATTCTTGCAAGACTTGTTGGCTTACGACTTTTACGTTGAAAAGCTTTACCGCGTCACCGTCGTTTTTGCAGTTGACGTAATTTCCAAACTTAGCAATTGGATTGACCGCTACGTGGTGGATGGGTTTGTTAACTTAGTTGGATTTGCGACAATTTTCAGCGGTCAGGGCTTGAAGTACAGCGCATCAGGTCAATTGCAGTCTTATGTACTGACTATCCTGCTGGGAGTAAGCGTTTTAGGGTTGCTAATGCTCTGGCCATTGTTACAGGTTTTGAGTTGGGAATTCAAAATTTTGAATTGATAAATACAACTCAAAAACCATCCTTTTTTAACCTTGAAGCTAAAAACTCAAAACTATATCTATGCTCAGCGTTTTGATTTGGGTGCCGATATTAGGTGCCGCTATAGTGGGGTTTTCTCCCGGAAACATAACGCCCAAGGGTGCGCGTAATCTAACCTTGGCGATCGCGATCGCGCTGTTTATCTGGTGTGTACTTCTAGGCATCCAGTTCCAAACAGGCGATAGTAAACTGCAATTTTCTGAGTTCATTCCCTGGATTGACACTTTAGGCTTGACCTATCACCTTGGCGTTGACGGTCTATCTTTGCCTTTAATTGTTGTAAATGGTCTTTTGACTTGCATAGCTGTCTACAGCACAGATGAAACTATCCACCGACCCAGGTTTTATTACTCTTTACTGTTACTGCTGAATGCTGGAGTTGCAGGTGCTTTCCTCGCGCAGGATTTGCTGCTGTTTTTCCTATTTTATGAGTTGGAACTGATTCCCCTATATCTGTTGATTGCTATTTGGGGTGGCTCTAAGCGCGGATATGCAGCAACAAAGTTTCTCATATATACGGCTGTTTCTGGAATTTTAATTGTCGCATCTTTCTTTGGTCTAGTTTTGCTTAGTGGCGCTGGCTCCTTTGCTTACGAACCTTTGCGCGGTCACACCATACCGCTAGCAACGCAATTTGTGCTGCTGGGAGCGCTTTTGGTGGGATTTGGTATTAAAATTCCCCTATTTCCGTTTCATACTTGGTTGCCAGATGCTCACGTTGAGGCTTCGACACCAATTTCAGTGTTGTTGGCAGGCGTGTTGTTGAAGTTGGGGACTTATGGACTGTTGCGGTTTGGTTTGGGGTTGTTTCCAGAAGCGTGGGCGGTACTAAGTCCTTGGCTGGCTACTTGGGCTGTTGCGAGCGTACTTTACGGTGCATCGTGCGCGATCGCTCAAAAAGATATGAAAAAAATGGTGGCCTATAGTTCGATTGCACACATGGGCTATATTCTTTTAGCCGCCGCCGCAGCAACGCCTCTTAGCTTGCTCGGAGCTGTATGCCAAATGATCAGCCATGGGTTAATCTCCGCAATGCTGTTTTTGCTAGTAGGCGTTGTTTACAAAAAAGCTGGCACAAGAGATTTAGATGCCCTTCAAGGTCTGCTCAACCCGGAACGGGGTATGCCTGTGGTTGGTAGCTTGATGATATTGGGGGTAATGGCTAGCGCTGGCATTCCCGGTATGGTGGGTTTTATTTCCGAATTTATGGTTTTTCGAGGCAGTTTTGCAGTTTTTCCAATTCAAACTCTGCTAAGCATGGTGGGTACGGGATTAACGGCAGTTTACTTCTTGCTGATGGTTAATCGTGCGTTTTTTGGACGCCTTTCCAAACAAGTTGAAAACTTGCCAAAAGTGGAGTGGAGCGATCGCTGGCCCGCTATGATATTAGCCATCCTCATCGTTATTCTGGGAGTGCAGCCCAGTTGGATGGTGCGCTGGAGCGAGACTTCAATGACGGCTATGATTACAAATCAACCCGCGATCGCTCAAGTCTCTTCTGCCAATAAGTAATCAATCACCAAACCCCGTTTTCTCTTTTGAAACGGGGTTTTATAAACTCGGTTATATCACTACAAGATTCAAAAAATATAAGGAGTATCTGCAATGTTAACCAGCACATTCAAATCTTCCAAACACCCATTAGCCATGTTTATTGACAGGCTGAAAGCTGGGGGTGCGCTGCTACCTGATTCGCCAGAAAATGTAGTAGAAGTTGTAGGGATTCTGAAAAGTTACGGCGTGGTTCTGGATGCTTACTACAATAATCTTCTTTATATTGCTGAACATCAATTTTTAGTGCTTTTTCCCTTCTTTAAGTATTTCAATGGCGAAATAACAATAGAGAAATTGTTGCGCCACTGGTGGCATGACAGAATTAATTTCGAGTATGCCGAATACTGCATGAAAACGATGATGTGGCACGGCGGTGGCGGGTTGGATGCTTATTTAGATTCTGAGGAATTTAAAGAGCGATCGCAGGCGGCCATACAAGCAAAAATTAAACATAATTGGCCTATGAGAGGGCTAAGCAGCCTGTTTCCAGATTTTTTGCAAGAACAGGTGCGGCAGCAGTGTTATTACAGTGCCCTGGGCCAATTCTGGGGCGTAATGGCTCCTATGTTCCTCACATTATCTGACCGCTACGATCGAGGGGAAATTAAGTCTATCTCCGATGTAGTAGATCATATCCGCATAGGTTTAGTAGAAGCAGCAACTAAGCCGATTACTTATGCTGTGAACATTGGGGGTACTGTGTATGAAATAATTCCTGAATCGGCAGGTTTAACGTTCTTGGCGGATACAGCAATACCTTATGTAGAGGCAGTTTTCTTCCGGGGAACGCCATTTCCTGGTACGGTTTCGTTCAACGCGCAGGCAGATCAAGTTCCCAGAGACCAAAGTAGATTTGAATATGGGGCGTTGTATGCCGATCCTTTGCCGATTGGAGGTGCTGGAATTCCACCGACTCAACTCATGCAGGATATGCGCCATTTTCTACCAGATTATCTGCACGATATATATCGCCGTACCTTCCGGGAAGAAGATGATTTACGGGTGCAGATTTGCCAGAGTTTTCAAAAATCCATGTACTGCGTTACTACTGCTGCGATACAAGGGTTGGCACCGTATCCTTTAAACACTACAGATCCGCAGCAAGCAAAAGCCGTTCGCATTTATTTGGAAAAATGGATGGATCGCTTTTTACAATCGCAATTGCTGGTAGTTCAAGGTGATTATATGGTTTTACCTCTTACTTGCGAAGTGCAAAAGGTATAGCTTAGCAGATTGTAATTAGAGAAAGAGCGATCGCACTTTCTTGAATGAGGAGAGGCGGTGCGATCGCTCTTTTTCAGATGCCAAACAAAGTTTGAATTCGGTTGCGTATCCATACTAAAGGAGTCTGTTCTAAAGCTGCTTCTGTTAGCAATCCCAAATCTCGCAAAACTTGTTGGCGTTCCGATAATTTTTGGGCAATATGATCTGCTAACTCCTGATGGTCAACCAAAACTTTTTGCAAATCATTGCGATCTACCACAAAAAGAATCGTATCTGACAGCGTGCGAACAGTAGCCGAACGCGGAGCGCCCATCAGCAAAGACATTTCTCCAAAAAACTCTCCTTCATGGAGAGTAGCAATATATTTTTCCAGCCTTTGCGAAAAGACTTCTACCGAGCCTGAGAGAATAATATAAAATGATTCGCCAGGGTCATTTTCTTGACAGACAACTTGCTTTGCGGGAAATAATTGTCGATATCCATATTCAATTAATTGCCGAAGTTCCAAATCGCTACATTGTTCAAAATATGTCACCCGCCGCAATAAATCTCTTAACGTCCAATTGTTAGGCGATTTGGGTGTTGGCTTTTGTTGCTCTAATGGTTTGACTTCCGACTCGTGAACCTTGGCGTTATTAATATCTGTAGCGCCGCTTTTATTAAATAAAGCAGCTAATGCTTCTGCATTGCGGATGTGTAAATCGCGATGGGGGAAAGGAATTTCGATTCCTCGGTGACGGAATTCATGGTCAATCCGAAAATTCAAAGCACTTTTAATCGGTTCGCTTTCATGAGGTTGATCTATCCACGCCAGTAATTCAAAATTTAAAGAACTATCCCCGAACCCCTTAAACCAAACCTTCGGAGAGGGATTTGATAGAACATTCGGTTCCATTCTCGCAGCTGATGAAAGTGCTTCTGTAACTAAAATTGGGTCAGTTCCATAAGCAACACCAACAGGAATATGAATGCAACACTTTGGGTCGCGATAGCTCCAATTAACAATATTGTTTTCGACAAAACGAATATTAGGAACAATTACACAAACGCCATCAATAGTACGAACAATTGTAGACCTAATGGAAATATTTTCAACAGTTCCTAAGAGATTATCTACTTCAATAAAATCGCCAACTTTAATAGGTTGTTCAACAAGTAGAGTCAGACCGCTGATAAAATTGCTGGCAAGATTCTGTAGACCGAAACCAAATCCAATCCCCAAGACGCCAGCGAATACTGCTATAGAACTGAGATTGATACCTGCTTGTTGCAGAAGAATCAAAAGCCCTATAGCTGTTAATAAATAGCTAATAACCGACGCGATCGCTTCTCGGCTGCCCCGATCCACTTTTAGCCGTACTAGCAACCCTCGCTTAATCCACTCACTGATACTGCGGGCTGCTAAAAAGACTAATAAAGCTAAAACACCCAGGGCGATAAGCGAACTGATCGAGTACTGTTTATTCCCAATATCAAAAAAAGGAGTTGTTAACAGTCTCGATAAGGCTGCAAAAACTTGCTGAGTCTGGGTGAAAATCCAATCCATGAGTTAATAAGGTAAGTGTCTTGCGTTTGTGCGCTAATTATCAAAAGCTTGACACATCATACCTATTTTGGATTTTAGATTTTGTATTCTGGATTAGGGAAAGACTTGTAAAAACCATAAGAGGGTGGGATTTGCAATATTTTGCAAGTTCTCCTGAAGGCGAGATACCCGACTTCTTTAACCCACATTCCGCACCCACAACTGTCACAATCGGAAATTACGGAGATAAAAAGGCTATTTTTGTATAAAAAGAGACATTTTCCTTCACAAAAGAGATTCCAGCCGCGATGAACG